>NZ_SCOH01000045.1 GCF_005503445.1 Chitinivorax sp. B
GGGTTGGGGTTGGGGTTGGCGTCGGTGTTGGAGTAGGTGTGGTACCCCCACCACCATAGTTCATCAACGCACCACCTCCTGCATTCACACGCTGGCCGCTACGTTGCGCATAGCCGCCATACGGGCGACTATCTTCATAGAAAGTCCAACCACCAATGGTCTGGCCATTGACCGGGATTTCCTGGCCATTCTTCATCAACGAGAAGTGTACGTGATCACCAGACGCGCTACCGCCGCAAGGCAGCTGAACATTGATCGTTCCGATGTAGGTGCCTTTGTTGATTTGCGTGCCATCTGCAAAATTGGCGAGATTCACCATGTGGTAGTAAGTAGTGGTATAGCCGTTGTCGTGTACCAGCTTGACCAGCGCACTACCATTGCGGATACAGCTTTTATAAATGCGGCCGGCTCGTGGTGCGAGCACGCGGCCGTTGCCACCATTGAAATCGATCGAGTTATATGGCCGGCTGCTGCCACTGTTACCATGCGGGCCACCACCCATGTACCAGGCAACGCCTTCCTGCCACGGCAGCGACAAGCCAGTATCGACAAGCAATTCCTGCTTGTTCTGCTGAGCAGCAAAACTTTGCTTTTCTGCGTCGTCCATCAGGCTGGTCGGCACTTTATCGAGCATATCGAGAAACTCCTCGGTACCTTCGATGGCCAATTTCCAGTTTTCCCCTGACTTACGTGCAATAAAGAATTTCGACTTGGGTGACTGGTGAGTACGGGCATTCATGACTGCAGTCACAGAACCCAGCATCCAGTTACCTGACGGGTCTTTCTTGTTGACCTCAACCACGGTCTCACCGGTGGTGGACTCTGCCATCGCCCATTTGTTCATGCTGCCTGCAAAAGCGGTGTTGGCCGCCGTGGTAAGTTGCGAGTCAGTAATCACGCGAGATTCGGCATGCACGACCACTGGCGCAAAGATGCCCGCAAGCAATGTTGCAACGATTGTTAGTTTTTGTGAATTGCTGATCATATTTCCCCCTTTTTTGATCTGGCGCGATGGATCTACCACAACAAACCGGCGGGCCAAATGACAACACAATTGTGCCGTCAGCCACTGCAGACAAGTCGTCAATGCCAATATCATATAGCCATTACACGATATGTCAAACGCATTTTGCTTATTTGGTAAATACGAACGAATTCACATGTATACAGAAAAGGTTAATGACCGGTGGACAGTAATAAGAAATGGAATTAAAAACAGCCAGATGAGGCTGACCAACAATCGGTCAGCCCCTCGTTGCCGAATATCAATCCAGCATCAGACTGGTACCATAATTGACTAGCGAACCACCGGGATTGACACGCTGCCCATTGCGCAGCGCATAACCACGATAGGCTTGGCTACCTTCATAGAATGTCCAGCCCCCGATCGTCTGATTGTTGACTGACAAGGGAGCGTTGTTACGCAACAGGGAGAAATGCACATGCGGCCCAGAGGCAAAACCACCGCAAGGCAGTTGTATATTGATGGTCCCCAAGTAAGTACCCTTGCTGATCTGCGTACCATCCGAGTAATTGGCCAGATTGACCATGTGGTAATAGGTAGTGGACAACCCGTTATCATGGACCAACTTGATCAATGCGCTACCACCACGTACGCAGCTACGGTAGAACTTGCCCGCACGTGGTGCCAGCACGCGTCCATCGCGTCCATTAAAATCAATCGAGTTGAATGGCCTGCTGTTTCCGCTATTGCCATGGGGCCCGCCCCCCATATACCACGCCACACCTTCTCGCCATGGCAGGGCAAGGCCGGTTGGCACCATGGCCTCTAAGTCATTGGGCTGGCGGGTGAAATTTTGCTTTTCCTGACTATCTAGCAAGTCCGGCGGTGCCGCTGTGGCCAGCTCCCGGAAGCGAAGGCTACCTTCCATCCCAACCAGCCACACACCATCTACCCGGTGTGCCAGGAAGAACACGGCGTTCGGGGCCTCATGCGCAGTACTTTTCAACACGGGGGTCACTGAGCCCAACATCCAGTTACCGCTGGCATCGGTCTTGTTCACCTCCACCATGGTTTCGCCAGTAGTGGATTCACGCTGTGCCCATGTTGCAGCGCCCGCCGCATACAAATCCCTGGCGGTCTGCGATAGTGATGCATCCATCACTTCACGCGATTCAGCATGACTGGCCGCTGGCAGCAAGCCGGTCCCCAGTAACAGGCAAACAGCAGAAATACGGAGTGTACGAATCAACATAAAAACTCCTTTCCATCTCAAACTGTCAAACGCAGCCGATTACGCTGCGCACACCAGGCAACAGTCAGAATAAATGTAACCACCTGACTGAAAACCATTTTTCAGCTTAGAATTCATAAAAAATATGTCAAAAGCATTCAACTTTCGCCATGTACCACATAGTGCACTGGCAAGGCTTACAGGCTGAAAAATCATGCGTATTCATATAATTAAGCAAGTGAATACGTATTCAATAACCAATCCATTGAATTTTTGCCAAGTCATGCCCATTCGGCATAATCTGTTGGCATTTCGAGCAATCTACTTACCGATCGATCCGGTTCGATTGGCCGATGTCCACGCTTCGTATCGGTATTGATTCAGCGGTGGATAACGATTAGCCGGTTATTCGCGAAACACATATTGATCAACCAACCCAAGGCAAGATGATGAAAAAACAAGTGTGCACAATCCTGGCCGGTATCAGTTTGAACGCATTGGCAGCTGAACCCGTGCTGTTGGAAACGCCTGTGACCTATCACCCGAACGCAGGTGTGGTGCAAAAGGTAAAAGAAGAGTGCAAGATCGAGGACCAACTTGCCCAGCATGTGGGCAAAGCGCTGGCCAAATTGAACAAGCTGGAAGGCGGCACCATCGATGTCTCTGCCGATAAATCCGGCAAGCAACTATTGCGCTTGCAGATCACCCATGTGTTGGGTGTAGGTGGTGGCGCCTGGTCTGGCCCCAAAGCCGTGACCGTTCAGGCAGAACTGCTGGAAAACGGCAAGGTAAAACGCGAAGCCAAAATCAACCGTTGGTCCACAGGTGGCTTCTTTGCCGGGTTGAAGGGTACCTGCTCAATCATTGAACGTTGCTCAGTCGCGTTGGCCAAGGATTTGAGCCGCTGGGTCAGCGATCCCAACTATACGATCAAGGAAGATGCGCCGCCAAAAGACACTCCGAAGTCTGACGAAGTCGCACCGGCCGAATCAACCAATGCCAGCTAAGCTGGTGCTGGTTTAGAGGTGAAATGGGCCATGCCGATCAAGCGTTCACATGGCCTCAATTCTGTCACCTGCCGGGTAACAACTGGATCGGGGGGCCATACAGCCGGTCGATATGTTGTTGCTTGAACGGCATGGTTTGATACTTGCCCTGCAACCACCAATGAATCCCGTCGTCGTAGTGTACGCTGCCAGGGTTTGATGACTGTCCGGACAGATTGACGAATTGCATCGGCTCATCCAAACCAAAATCCACCACCATCCGCATGGCCGGTACCATCCAGGTTTCGAAATGCTCACCCGCCGGATATGCGGCCACATTCAAGGTGGAATGATCCCCACCTGCCGGATATGGACCCCGATCCAGATAATCCCTGGCAAACGATAACGCCATCCGTTCCAGCCAACCCAAATGGGGCGCCAGCTTGGTGGCTTCAGTTTGCCAGGAATAGGTATGCAATTTGCCCCACGACCAGTTGGCTGGATCGTTACCTTGCCGCTGCTTCATCGACTCAACCGCATGCGCCAATGCGCGCGCGATGATGTCAGGCTTGGTTTCCGTCGGCGGTGTAAGAATATCGTCCCAGAAAGGGCTATCCTCGCGGCCATGTAAATGGTCATCCACCGCACCGTAATTGGCGTCGTTCACCCGGACAAAGGCATGCCAAGCTTCACTGCCAACCTCCAGTTCGTCTCCGAAGGTATCGCGTGCCAAGTGATAAATGAACATGCCATAGAGCGCAGCATCCGCCGACTCCGGCGCCATGCTGCCATCAAAAGCTATCAACTTTGTTTTGGCCCATTGCACAGCTTGCTGCTGCTCTGGCGACAAACGAGTGGCAGCACCAGTCAGATCATGTTTCCCCAGCCATGCTGCCAATTCCTTAGCCAACAAGGATGTGCGATCCAGTTGCATGGCTTGGCTGGCTGCAGTGGTATGTTGAGCGTCGTTCTTCAACAGCTCCATTGCACGCCCCACTCGCTCCGGGTAATACCAGCTGGAGGTCAGATGATGCGGATAACTGGCATCCACCGTCCGGTTGTTTGCTGTCGTTAAAAACCCCGCAGCGGGGTTGAACGATGCTGGTAGCTGATCGGGTGACACATAACCTTGCCAATCGTATTCACCATTCCATCCAGGAGATGGCAATTGACCACGGCCCTTACTGCGTACCGGATAACGCCCGGTCACCTGCCAACCGATATTGGCACGATCGCCATAAGCCACATTCAGCTCGATAGCCCGTACTTGGCGTAGCACTGCTCTGGCTTCCTCCGCATTGTTGGCACGGTTGATTGCCAAGAAGGCATCCAACGTCGCATCAGGTTCAAACGCCGATGTCTGCAGTGCCAAACCATAGCCAGTACGTACCTGCCGGGCCAACAAATCACTTTTGGGTACGTGATACAAAGCCGCGTTCAACAACGCACCATGCCGGGTTTCGTATATGGTTTCCTTGACGGTTTTACCACCTTTCAGCATAAAGGTTTCTTCACGTGCCACACATGGCAACCATTGGCCTTGGTACAAGTAATGCAATTTGCCATCGACGGCTTTCAGCTGCTCCAGAAAGATATCCTGGTTGTCGGCCATGACCATGGTCATACCCCATGCAACCTTGCCATTGAAGCCCGCGACAATGCCCGGCAAGCCGGCAACAGCCACACCCGCCACATCCAGCCCTGGAGCCTTCGCGTGGATGTAATGCCAGGTGGCCGGCTGACTCAGCAACAAATGCGTATCGTTGGCGACAATACTGGCGCCCAATTTAGTACGTGATGGCCCCACCGCCCAGTTATTGGATGCAGCCAGATTATGACCCGTCACCTGATCCAGCGATGCCAATGTACCCAGCAGTTGCTTCACCGCTGGCTGTACGGCATTCAAGTCCAAACCCGCCAGTTTGCGGGCCTCATCCAGTGGAATCGGTTCGTCGGGGTAAACCGGTGTCAGCCATGCGGCCTTTTCCACGCCCACTTGCTGGGCCATACGCAAGAAGCTGACTTCTTCCTGCAGGTTTTGCGCCAATCCGAAATTGATCAGCGCCATGACGGCCATGGAATCCTTTGGCTGCCATGGTTCCGGGTTCGTGCTGGATAACTGCATGTCTGCTGGCAATGGGCGGCTGGCACGCCAGGCATTCACACCCGCCGCGTAACGAGTCAGCAGTTGACGGGTTTCCGGTGAGGTCCCGTCCCATAAGATCTGCGCGGATCGGCGCAGATTCAGCGTGCGCATGTAACGGTCAATATCCAATGCCGGCTCGCCAACCATTTCCGCCAGCCTGCCCTGCGCAATCATCTTGAAGCCGACCATCTGCGAATAACGATCCTCCGCTGCGACATACCCCATGGCATAGGCCAGATCATTCATAGACTGCGCCTCAATCAATGGAATCCCCAATTCGTCGCGACGCACGCTGACCGGTTGTGCCAACCCCAAAAGACGCATCTCTGCAGGATGTGGTGGCTCGGCAAAATGACTTTCCAGAAAACTGGTACAAGCAGTCAATCCGCTACACATCAGCCCAACGGCGATCGCCACAGTTCGCAAGCGTACCGGCAAGGAATACGACAACATGGTGAAACTCCCTTCTATGGATGGTTTTCTGGTTCTTGTTGCTTCACACCACGTCCAGTTTATCCGGACCAGTCGGCTATCGCGTGTTGTTTGATCTCTACCTTGCCGCTTTCTGGGTGGGGAAAAGGTAAGCAGCGCATTTTACGAAGATGGCGGGATTTATGTGCCGTAATGCGTGCGCTTTGAGCCGCGCATCGTATAATGACCCGTTTAGTATCGACTTTTTGCACCGCACAAAATGGAACTAGCCAAGAGCTTCGAACCCGCCGCTATTGAGTCCCGCTGGTACCCGTACTGGGAATCGCAAGGATATTTCAAACCGAAAATGGATCCGGCTGCACCGGCCTTTTGCATTCAGTTGCCGCCACCCAATGTGACCGGCACCCTGCACATGGGCCACGCTTACAACCAGACCATCATGGACAGCCTGACCCGCTATTACCGCATGCGTGGCTATAACGCGCTGTGGATGCCAGGTACCGACCATGCCGGTATTGCCACCCAAATCGTGGTGGAGCGCCAACTGGCTGCACAGAAGGTATCGCGCCATGATCTGGGCCGCGAAGCCTTCATCGGCAAGGTCTGGGAATGGAAGGACATCTCAGGCGGTACCATCACCAACCAGATGCGCCGCATGGGCTGTTCGGTGGATTGGGACCAGGAATACTTCACCATGGACGACAAGATGTCCAAGGCAGTGACCGAAGTATTCGTGCGTTTATACGAACAAGGCCTGATCTATCGTGGCAAGCGGCTGGTGAACTGGGACCCGGTGCTGGGTACTGCAGTATCCGATCTGGAAGTGATCAGCGAGGAAGAAGACGGCCACCTGTGGCACATCCACTATCCGCTGGCTGATGGCTCAGGCCAGCTGACCGTAGCAACAACCCGCCCAGAAACCATGCTGGGTGACGTGGCAGTAATGGTTCATCCGGAAGATGAGCGTTATGCACACCTGATTGGCAAGACCGTCAAATTGCCGTTGTGTGACCGCGAAATCCCGGTGATTGCAGACAGCTATGTGGACAAGGAATTCGGCACTGGTGTGGTCAAAGTGACCCCAGCGCACGATTTCAACGACTATCAAGTCGGACAGCGCCATGGTCTGCCACAGATCAACATCTTTACGTTGGAAGCCAAGGTCAACGAAAACGCGCCGGCCAAATATGTCGGCATGGATCGCTTTGCTGCGCGTAAGGCGGTTGTAGCCGATCTAGAAACAGCAGGTGTACTGGAATCCGTCAAACCGCACAAATTGATGGTCCCGCGTGGTGACCGTACTGGTTCGGTGATCGAACCCATGCTGACCGATCAATGGTTCGTTGGCATGACCCAACCCGGCCCGGATGGCAAGACCATCACCGACAAGGCCAAACGTGCGGTTGATTCTGGCGATGTGAAATTCATCCCGGAAAACTGGGTGAACACCTACAACCAGTGGATGAACAACATTCAGGACTGGTGTATTTCGCGCCAACTGTGGTGGGGCCATCAAATCCCTGCCTGGTATGATGCCGAAGGCAATGTGTACGTTGGTCGCACCGAAGCGGAAGCCCAAGCCAAAGCACCGGGCAAGACGTTATCCCGTGACCCGGATGTACTGGACACTTGGTTCAGCTCAGCCTTGGTGCCGTTCTCATCGCTGGGTTGGCCTGACAATACCGACGCGCTGAAGACGTTTGTTCCGTCATCGGTGCTGGTAACTGGCTACGAAATCATCTTCTTCTGGGTGGCGCGCATGATCATGATGACCACCCACTTCCTCGACACCGTGCCGTTCAAGGATGTGTACATCCACGGTATCGTGCGCGATCACGAAGGCAAGAAGATGTCGAAGTCGGAAGGCAACGTGATCGACCCGGTTGACCTGATCGACGGCATCGCGCTGGAACCGCTGGTTGAAAAACGTACCACCGGCCTGCGTCGCCCCGAAAAGGCACCACAGATTGCCAATGCCACCCGCAAGCTGTTCCCAGATGGCATCCCAGCATATGGCACGGATGCACTGCGCTTTACCATGGCCAGCTTCGCCACCTTGGGTCGCAACGTCAACTTCGACTTCAAACGCTGCGAAGGCTACCGCAACTTCTGTAACAAGCTGTGGAATGCCACTCGTTTCGTGCTGATGAATCTGGAAGGTAAAGACTGTGGCCTGGATGAAAGCCTGCCGCTGGAATTCAGCTTTGCCGACAAGTGGATCATCAGCCGTCTGCAGCAGACCGAGCAGACCGTCAACCAGGCGTTCGAAACCTATCGCCTGGATTTGGCTGCACAAGCCATTTACGAGTTTGCCTGGGATCAGTACTGCGACTGGTATGTGGAAATGGCCAAGGTACAGTTGCAAGGTGGCAATGAAGCCCAGCAACGCGCCACCCGTCGTACATTAGCGCGCGTACTGGAAACCACTTTGCGCCTGGCTCACCCGATCATCCCGTTCATTACCGAAGAACTGTGGCAGATCGTCGCGCCCATGGCTGGCAGAAAAGAGTGCGATTCGCTGATGATGGCTACCTTCCCGCAGCCGGATCTGAGCAAGATCGACGAAGCCGCGCTGGCCGAAATGAGCCGCCTGCAGGAAATACTGCACGGTGCACGTAACCTGCGCGGCGAAATGGGCCTGAGCCCGGCGCAGAAAGTGCCGCTGTTCATCGAAGACCCAGCTGGCGAACTGGCGCATTTTGCGCCGTATATCCAGTTGCTGGCCAAGCTATCAGAAGTCAATCTGGTCAACAGTTTGCCAACAGACGACGCACCCGTAGCCGTTGTTGGCGGCCTGCGGTTGATGCTGAAGGTGGAGATCGACAAGGCAGCGGAAACCGCCCGCCTGAACAAGGAAATGGCGAAAGCCCAAGCCGAGTTGGACAAGGTCAATACCAAATTGGAGAAGCCCGGTTACACCGACAAGGCACCGGCCCATCTGGTTGAGAAAGACCGCGCCCAAGTTGCCGAATTGAGCGAGAAACTGACCCGCTTCAAAGAACAACTGGCTAAACTGGCCTGATCTATTTCTCTGGCCAAAACGACGCCCATCCCCGACCGGATGGGCGTTTTTCATACTGGCACCAACACCTAACCCAAGAGCGCGATGAAATCATGTCAACAGAACCGAGCCGCCAATTGATGTAAATCAATCAATTCACAAATAGCCAATCACCCGGTGACGCAATAGTTTGGCAATCGGCTCCGCCCCGCCATCCCAATCAAGCATTTTCCACCAAAATATCAACCATATTTGGCATTTAACTCTAAAAATTAGATCATTTAGAACAACAACACATCCATCAATCCGTATTGATTAGCATGAAATTTCGATGGTAGCGTTGCGTGTCCAACCTATACAGGGCAGACCCATGTTACTCGCCGAGTCGCTGCTCAATGCGCTCCACGCCTATGGTGCCCGGGAAATCTTCGGCATCCCTGGCGACTTTGCCTTACCCTTTTTCAAGGTCATTGAAGAGTCGGGCCGTTTACCGCTCTATACCCTCAGCCACGAGCCTGCGGTCGGTTTTGCTGCCGACGCAGCAGCCCGCTACCGTGGCGGGCTGGGTGTGGCGGCCGTCACTTACGGTGCTGGCGCCCTCAATCTGGTCAATCCTGTCGCCGGTGCTTATGCGGAAAAATCACCGCTGGTCGTCATATCAGGGGCCCCTGGTGCGCAGGAACGACGAGCAGGCCTTGGATTGCACCATCAGGCCAAGACATTTGATTCACAACGCCTGATTTTCAGCGAAATCACCTGCGCCCATACCTGCCTGAATCAGGCCGCCTCGGCGCCAGCCGAAATTGCCCGTGTCCTGCGTCAATGTCTGGATGAATCCCGTCCCGTCTATATCGAACTGCCGCGTGACATGGTGCGCGTCCCTTGTGGGCCTGTCCCACTGCTGCCCAGTCGCCCGGCAGACGAGGATGCCCTGGCAGCCTGCGCCGATGACGTGCTGGCTCATCTGCGCCGCGCCAAACAACCCGTCATGATGGTAGGTGTCGAAATCCGCCGTTTCGGCCTGGAACAACTGGTTGCAACACTGGCCAGCAGACTGGGAATTCCGGTGGTCACATCTTTCATGGGGCGTGGTCTGCTGGCAGAAACTGACGCACCCTTGTCGGGTACCTATTTAGGCGTGGCCGGTATCGCCGACGTCACCGCACTGGTGGAAAAATCCGACGGTTTGTTGATGCTGGGCGTGATCCTGTCGGATACCAACTTTGGCGTATCGGCCAGCCGCATTGATTTCCGGCGCTGTATCAATGCCGCAGACCGACAGGTGTCACTTGGCTTCCATCACTATGCAGACATCCCGCTGGAAAGCCTGATCCGTGCTTTGCTCGATCGATTGCCGAGTACAGCCATTCAGGCCGCCAGTCGCACACAGATCATGCACTACCCCACACAGATGCCACATGATCAACAATCGATCACCCCACATGACATCGCCACCGCCATCAACGACTTGATGGACCACCACGGCGACCTGCCCATTGCCTGTGACATTGGTGATTGCCTGTTTACCGCTCTGGATATCAAACATACCGCACTGGTGGCACCCGGATATTACGCATCAATGGGATTTGGAGTCCCTGCTGCCCTCGGCATTGCTGCGACATCGGGCAAACGCCCGCTTGTGCTGGTTGGGGACGGCGCCTTTCAGATGACCGGATGGGAATTGGGTAACTGCCGCAAAGCCAGCTGGGCTCCCATCGTCATCGTACTGAACAACCAGAGCTGGGAAATGCTGCGCACCTTTCAACCGGAATCGCATTTCAACGATCTGGATGACTGGCATTTTGCCGATATTGCAGCATCGCTTGGCGGCATTGGCATCCGGGTCGATACCCGGCAGGCACTTCATACCGCATTGGAGCGGGCCATGGCTGAGCCACACGCCTTCCATCTGATTGAGGTCATGCTGCCACGTGGCACACTGTCACCGACACTGTCGCGCTTTGTCGCCGGGGTCAAACGATTGTCGAGCGTGGTTGCCTGACTGAAATCACATCACCCCAGCCTTGAGCCATCATTCCCCGAGCGATAGATGGCAAACCATCCTCCCGGCACCCTGCTGATTCTGCCAAGCTTCAAGGAGTACTTATCCAGTATGATGAATCGCTAGGCACTTTCAACCAAACCCAACGCCCCTTTGGCCAATGCGCAACCATCTACTTATGAAACGAAATCACTTGCTGTTTGCAGCCTACCTGCTGATGCCTCTGTACAACCAGGCAGTCAATGCCACCCCCTTACCTGCTGGCGAATATGCCACCGAACGTGGCTGGGGAACGCTCAGTATCAAGTCGGTACAAAACGGCAAACAGGCATTTTCCATTGATGTTGCTGGTACCAATGGCCATAGCTGTGGGCTGGATGGCCAGATCATCAATGGCATAGCCAAACTCACCCAAGATTATAGCCCTGGAGAAATCTGCGTGGTCAGTTTTGATGGCAAAGCCGGTCAGATTGATGTTGGCATCAAAGCCGGCGACGAATATTGCCGTTACTACTGTGGTGCACGCGCCTATTTTGAAGGCAGTTATTTCAAGCAGCCGAGTACATGCCAGCAATCCAACCAGCGGCGTACCAAGGATGCGTTCTTGGCTCAATACCGCAAGAAGGATTACCAACAAGCCTATGACACGCTGTCACCGCTGCTGGCGCAATGCAGCAAATTCATGCACTGGTATGACGAAGGCCGGGTGATCAATGATATTGCCATCACCCAATACAAGCTGAAGGACTATGCCGGTTGCGTGAAAACCTTGCAGCCACTGGCCGAAGATGCCGCACTGACCGATGAACAGATTCGAGAAAAGCTGCCGCCGGTTGATGCGGAAACCTGGCTGCCGGTGGTCAAAGCCACACGGACAAATTTAAGTCTGTGCAAGGCGGCGGCCAAATAACCAGCCAATCGTTGCCTCACTCGGCCGCCAGACGCCTGGCAACCACCTTGGCACGAATGCCCGCTGCCATATCGCCCTGACGGGCCGCTTGTGTGAACCAGAACAGGGCCTGACTATCATCTTTCTGAATGCCATCGCCCTGTTCATATAATGTGCCAATGATGTACTGCGATGCCATATCGCCGCCTTCAGCCGCTTTCAAATACCACTTGGCAGCCAGGGCCATATCCTTTTGGGCGCCACGCCCCAGAAAATACTGGGTTGCCAAATTCTGCTGAGCACCAACATGACCCTGCTGAGCTGCCAACCCGAACCATCGAGTAGCTTCAGCCAGTGATTTGGCGACCAATTCGCCATGTTCATAAAGTAACCCCATGGCGAACTGGGCCTGTGCCAAGCCGCCATCCGCAGCCCGATTCAACCATTGCAGGCCTGCCTTTGGGTCTACCGATACACCTTCGCCACGTAACAGCATCATGGCGTAGTTGAACTGGGCCAGCTTTTCCCCTTGCCGGGCACGGCGTTCGTAGTCCTTGGCTGCCACCACATAATTCCCGTCCTGATAACCTTGCCAGGCACGATCAGCTGCCACGACAGGAGCAACCACACAGGCACTCGCGACCAAATAGACAATTTGCATCAGATGAAACATAGACACCCCTTTCATTACAACAGGCTGCCTGAATTGGTCGTTTGGGATGACCAATGTATTACTACAACGTGTCCGACAATTTTTCCAGCGGGTGATTAGGACAAAATGACCAAGCACAAGACCAAGGTCATCATCCTTAACTCGGTAAGGTGACGACGCGGCTGTAATGTAGCATGCGCCCCTTATAGGCTTCGCCATCGGCCTGAACGCAATCCAGTCGCGTTTCTGTCAAATCATAACCCAATGAAGCCATCTGCCTGGAGAAAGCAGTGCGGTTACCACGGTTGGGATCGACGATCATCACATCCATGCTGGATTCGGCATGGCGTTCAATAAATCCGGCAAGTAACTGCGGGTGGTCACGCTCATACAACACGTCACTACCAATAATCAGGTCAAACATGCCCAGAGATGCATCGTGTACTCCCCAATCGCCTTGTTGATAATTCATTGGTGGCAGCTGATTCAGCAGCAAATTCTGGCGTAGGAACTCGCCCACCAGCGGGTGATAATCGGATGCCGTCACATCCACCAACTTACGATGTACAACCAAACTGGCCAGCCCCAAGCCACAGCCGATTTCCAAGACCCGTTTGCCGACCAGATTCAGTTTGGCAACGGCAGCTGCGAGCCGCAACGAAGAAGGCCAGACCTGACCAAACAATGACCATGTGGCTGCCGAGATCCCAGCAGCTTCTGCAATACCCTCAGGGTCAGAAAATTGCTGGCGATCCAGTAATGAACGGATATAAAGATCATCGTCGCCCTCTATGGCAACGGTTTCGTACTTGACTTGATAGCCAGGCATTGTGAACTCTTTTCATGGCAACAGCGTAGTGCAGGAGAAATGTTCAGTCGAACAGGCACAACGCTTCGCGATTGAAGAGCAATGCAGGCCGAGTGGGCCACTTCGCGGGCAAACCGCCTAAACAAGTGGGCGACTCAAAAAACTCAGGTATCAGGCAAAACAAGGCGAGTATGGAAAAGACTGCTTCAGCCCTACCGAATCGGCAAGGAAGTATTTTCATTCACAACATGATATTGCGTGAAAGACAAAGGCTTTCGAGGGAACCAGATAAAGGGAAGGACTCGTCACCCTACCATCTTTCATGGTGGACCATTGCCATTTCAGACAGGAGGTCGCCAAGCCGAGTTACTCGAATCTGATCAAACAGCCGCAGAAAGCCTCAAACCCGCACAACTGACAGACCAGCCGTGCGGTATGGTGCCACCTGTTCTTCTGGAATGTCCCGCACCGTAATGATTGCATCTACTTCGCTTAAGGGCACGATAGTATATGGTGACGCAGTATCCAGCTTTTCGGGCGAAGCCAGCACCACCGTTTCAGCACTGGCTTCGCAGATCATCCGCTTGATGTGTGCTTCTTCCAGATCACCGGTACTGATACCTGCCTGAATATGCAGACTGCATGCCCCCATGAAATAGATATCTGCCCGGATACGGCGGATCGCCTCAGCGGCGGCGGCACCGACTGCCACCATCGAGTGTTTGAACAATTGCCCGCCGATCATCACCACATCGATGTGCGGATGTTGCCCCAATTCCACGGCAATAGCCGGGCTGTGGGTGACAACGGTGGCATGCAGATCGCGTGGTAGGCTACGCGCCAACTGGGTGGTGGTCGTGCCGCCATCGACAAAAATCACCTGCCCTGGCTGTACCATGCGCGCTGCTGCCTCGCCAATATGGCGCTTAGCCTCGATGGAAATACCCTGCCGAGCCGCCAAGGTACCCATCGCAGGTGAAGCAGGTAGCGCACCACCATGAACCCGCTGACACAACCCCTCTTGCGCAAGGGTCCGTAAATCCCGGCGAATGGTATCTTCCGACACGCCCAGTTGGTCGCTTATCACCCTGGCAATCACCTGTCCCTCACGCTGCAAGACATCCAGCAGGTGCTTTCTGCGCTGACTGGTCAGCATGTTTCCCCCTTAATTACGCTTGCGACTATTTTCTTGACATTGCACGTTTATGCACGATATTGTCATGCTCATGAAGTGAGAAAAGGCGTGGATAGTAACGATGGTTACTGATACTAGACAATCAGAATTTGCCATCAGATCGCATACATCCTTATTTAATGCACTTCTTATGCATCTATTAACGCTATTTCCCACATTGCACCAACCACTGGCAAACCAGCCAAGACGGAACAGTGCAACATCTGCTTATGCATGATTATTCACGTACATGCACGAAAATGTCAAATCATATGCATGTTAGCAAGCAGTAACCGACGCCTAGCGACATGATTGTGCTGCTGCTTACCGCAACAGCCCGGCAATTTGGAGGAAATGCCTACACAGGACTCCGTCAACACGTCGTTTCATGGTCTGGCTTTCATGACCGCACCACGGGACGTCAACCGTGCCTGACATGGAGCAACATGAGTGCGGCCCACAGCGGGAGTCAGTCTGGCCACCGTAAACGAGTATGCCGCCCAGAACGCTCCAGACGAGTGCAGTCGATCTATTCAAGAGCCGGCAGCACATGAGACGGACCATTCATGTTGGATAGCGTCGCGGAGGAAATACGATGTCGGTTATCAGAGTCGGAATAATCGGAATTGGTGCGCAAACGCGGGAAAACCTGCTGCCCTCGCTATTGCAGATTCCGGATATCCATATTGTGGCAGCATGCGATAGCGAACTGGAACGGGCACGCCTGTTACGCAGTTACGTCAAGGATGCCGGCAACTACGCCGACGTGGGCGAGATGCTGGATAACGAGCAGCTGGATGCCTTGGTGATGGCCTGCCCACCGCAGGCACATCGCGACATTGCCATGCAGGCGATGCTGCGCGGTTTACATGTATTCGTGGAAAAACCGCCCTGTTTCACTCTGGTGGAGCTGGAAGAATTGGCAGATATGGCTGAACAACAAGGGCTGGTAACAGCAGTGGGACTGAATTTCCGCTTTGCGCGGCCAATTCAGCACATCCGTTCGGTCACTGCCAGTCACGCCTTCGGCCGTACGATGCACGTGCAGATCAATCACTATGCCAACAAGCCGCGCACACCGTTGTGGGGTATGCAATCCACACTACGGTCTTTCCTGCTGGCCCAGGCGATCCACTCCATTGATCTGGCTACCGTCTTTGGCAGCGGTGAAATCGTGGATCTGTACTCATCGGTACAACGGGATACCGAATCATTGTTGGCCCGTATTGATATCGCATTTGCCAGCGGGGTGTCGGCATCGATCCTGACGGGCACCATGTTCCCTTATTTCGAGTTCGACATGAAGGTGATCAGTGATCGTTCCACCATGATCTCGCTGGATAACCTCTGGAACATCACACTGCACGAACTGGAACACGCCACCCGTACCGCGGGTAGCGACAAGCGCTGGCGAGGTGCCTGGCAGCCCAGCCCACTGGATTCAGGTTATGTCCGTAGCGGCTATCTGGGTGAATTGTCCGGCTTTTTCGATGCGATTCGGCATCAGCAGGCATTCGAAGGCGATTTCGCCAGTCTACTCCCTACCTTTCACATCATTGAGCACATGTGCCGCGAAGAAAGACCAACGCCGGATTTGCAGGCACCAGTATTTGGCAATAGACCGATCAACCAACGGGTGACCACCAATGCTCAATTCAGCTAAGTTCCCAAACCGGACGATTTCAGACAAGTACCGACCCCGCTATTCGGATGATCTGGAAACCCTGGCCAGTGCACTGGAACACAGCCTGTCCGGTACCAGCGAGACAGTGGAATCTTATGAGATGGCATTGGCTCGTTACTTCTTCGCCAAGGAAGCCATCGCAGTCTCATCCGGCGCGGCTGCATTGAGCGTGGCACTGGGTGCCTTGGGGGTAAAAGCAGGTGACGAGGTGCTGCTGACACCGACCTGCCCGCTATGCACCGTCTATCCGGTGCTGGCGGCAGGCGCAGTACCCATTTTCGTGGACACCCAAAAGAATCACTTCACGGCAGAACTCAAATCACTCGACCGCGCGCTCAGTAAACGCACCCGCGCCATTATCGACATCCCGATGTGGGGATATCCAACACCAGTCGATCACCTGCAGTCCTTTGCACGCAACTGCAGCATTCCGCTGATTCTGGATCTGGCCCATGCGCACGGTACGCAATTACATGGCAAATCGTTATCGGCCTATGCAGACCTGGCCTGCTTCAGCACACATGAGCGTAAGCCACTGGCGACGGGTGAAGGAGGCTTCATCCTGACGGACGATCAAACACTGGCTCAGCGCTGCCGGTTGTATAGCCGTTTCGGCAACTTGAATGGACGCGATTTCGGTCTGAACTACAAGCTTGGCGCACTCCCTGCTGCATTGGGTCAGTCCAGGCTGAAGCATCTCGACAGTCAGCTGGGTATCCGTCGCCATAACGCAGAACGGCTCATGGAACAGCTGGCCCATCCGCAAATACATGAGTTGCCGATCATAGATGGCGGCGAGCCAAATTACTACTTCCTGAATCTGAAACTGGCTTTCGAGGATAACCAGCGCTTCATCGACTACCTCGACCAACATGGCATTCCGTCGGACATCAAACGCTATGGCTGCCGTTGCCTGTATGAATTTCCGGCCCTGGCAGCCTATCGACGTGAATGTCTGAATGGTGCCGAACTACTCGCCAGCATCACCACCATCCCGGTCCACCCCGGGTTGAGCGATGCCGATATGGACTATATCGCCCATGTCATCAATCTGTATCAGGAGGCCTAGTTTGATGTCCATGCATCCTTACTTGCCCAAGCATCTGACGGCATCTGGTTTTGTATTGCACCCGGACCGCCGCATTTTGCTGGTTCACCATCGCAAGCTCGGTGTCTGGCTGTATCCGGGTGGGCATGTGGAGCTCCACGAAACGCCTGATCAGGCAGTGGTGAGAGAAGTGCTGGAGGAAACCGGCATCCGTACCCGTATTCTGGGCTGGCGGGACGTTGCGCTGGGTGACGCAGTGACTGATGTACACGTATTGCACACGCCATACCGGGTGTTATGCGAATACATTAATGACCCAGCTGACCCACATTACCACCTTGATCTGATCTACTTGTGCGCCGCACTTGATGAAGACTGCATCATCAATGCAGAGGTACATGCCGCCGATTTCTTCGATGAGCATGGCGCGCTGGAGCTGCATCTGTTTCCCAGCTTCCGCACGCTGTTGCATCGAGTATTCCAGGATGAAGCTGCCTGGGCGCTGCTCAACCAGATGGAGGTGACGGCATGAATAGCCTCAGCCCCGAGCGCAAACGAATGATGGATTACTTGCCAGTCCACACCATTGACGACACCAGCAATCATCGCCACAGCGATGACCTGTCGATGTTGGCCTATGCGTTGGACACCGGGCTGACTGGGACCTCGCCGGTAGTAGATCGTTACGAAGAGCACCTGAAACTGCAATACAACACGGCGTATGCACTTGCCGTATCCTCAGGCGCAGCCGCGGTTGGCGTCGCGTTGAAAGCACTGGACTGGAAGCCGGGCGATGAGGTCATCGTGGCGCCCAGTAGCCCAATCTGCACCATTTTCCCATTGCTAATGCACGGATTGCGCCCGATATTTTGCGATGTCACGCCAAACAGCTTTGGGTTGGCGCCTGAGGAAGTCGTAGCGGCATTGACACCACGCACCAAGGCGATTATCGAGGTGCCGATGTGGGGCTATCCCACCCGAACTGACCGGCTACAGGTACTGGCGGCCAGCCATGGCCTGCCGTTGATTCTGGATCTGGCGCATTCGCACATGGTGAAACTCAATGGGCATTGGCTGGCCCAGTACGGCGATATTGCCTGCTTCAGCACCCACGAAGGCAAGTTGATGTCCACCGGCGAAGGTGGCTTCGTACTCAGTCATCGCGCCGAGCATGATGCACGGATGCGGGCTTACACCCGTTTCGGCAATCTGGATGGCCAGACCTTTGGCGTCAACTTCAAGTTGAATGGCTTGCATGCCGCAGTGGGTATCGCCCGTCTGGAAGCACTGGAACGGCAAGTAACGATTCGCCAGCGCAATCGCAATGCGATCTTGTCCCGACTGCATAACCCGCATGTCCGCGAATTGCCGATTCCTTGCTGCGGCACCGTCAGCGGCTATGCGCTATTGCTGCAGACCATCGCCAGCGATGGCAGGCAGTTTGTGGAGCATCTGGTCAGTCATGGTATTCCGTCCGATATCCACAAATACGACAACCAGCCACTATACAACTATCCCGTGCTGGCTGATTACCGACGCGACTGCCCGCATGTGGCGGCGCTATTGCGATCACTGACCACCATCCCACTGCACCCGGACCTGAGCCCGGAAGACCTGGCCCATATCGTGAAGGTCATCAACGCTTATGAACCCTGATCTGCAGGCTTTCCCGCAAAAACAATCCCATGCTGTCGTGATTGGCGGCAGCATTGTTGGTTGCATGGCCGCAAAGGTACTGGCCCGCGATTTCGATCGGGTAACAGTGATCGAAAAAGGGGATTTCGACGATGAAGTGCGTGACCGTCGCGGCGTACCGCAGGAAAAGCACGTACACCTGTTGCTACTGCGCGGCAAGCAGATTTTGGAAGAAATCTTTCCCGGCATCACGACCGAGCTGGAACAGGCCGGTGCGCTGTCGGTGGATCTAGGCCATGGCGTGAAGTGTTTCCAGTATGGGCAATGGCGTCAACGCTTCCCCAGTGGCGTCAGCGCACACTACTGCAGCCGGCGATTGATCGACAATCTGATTCGCCGCCGCCTTCGTCGCAATGCCCGGATCGAGGTGCAATCCGACAGCCGCGTGGTCGGTTTGCATTTTCATCCGCATGATGGGCAATTGGCCATTTCTGGTGTCAAGATCGAATCAGCAGGCCAGTCGCTCAACCTGCCGGCCAATCTGGTGATTGATGCCAGTGGCCGCGGTTCACGCATGGCCGAATGGTTGGCTGCAGCCGGTTTGGGTGAGGTGCCCAAAACACTGGTGGAGACACGCCTTGGTTACACCTCGCGCATTTACCGACAACTACCGGCTGTGGCAGATCAATGGAAAGTGCTGTTGGTGCTGCCCAAACCACCCAACGAACGGCGTATGGGTGTGATCAGCCCAATTGAACATGGTCGGTGGCTGGTCACAACTGGTGGCTGGTTTGGCGAATACCCGAAGCCGAACGAAGCGGATTTCCTTGCCTTCCTGAAATCGCTACCGGCCACCGATATCTATAACGTGATCCGTAATGCTGAGCCTTTGTCCGAGGTCTCCAGCTTTGCCGTACCTGGCAGCCTGTGGCGCCACTATGAACAAATGCCGCACTGGCCAGATGGCCTGTTGGTAATGGGGGATGCGCTATGTTGTCTGAACCCGCTATACAGCCAGGGCATGACCATTTGTGCGCTGGAGGCCAAAGCATTGCGCGTATCGATCAGTGACTGGCTGGCCGGCAGAATCCAGGCCGTCGACATTCAACGTCATTTCGCCGATGCGGTGAACCCGGCTTGGGGCATGGCCACCTCAGAGGACCTACGTTTCCCGGAAACGGTGGGTGATCGCGACCTGGGCCTGAAGTGGCGACATTGGTATGGCGCACGCTTTGTCGAACTGTCTGCCACGCATCGGCTGGCACTGCAAACACAGATTGGCATCACCAATCTGGTGGTGCCAGCCCGGCAACTATACCGCCCCGAGATCGTCGGGCGGATTGCCTATGGCTTGCTGAAACCACGCGCGCTCACCCGGAGTAGCCCACCATGAACCTTTCCCGACATTGGCCTACCATTCGCCATGTAGTACTGGACTGGAACGGCACCCTGCTGGATGACCTTGATCTCGCGGTCGCATCGGTCAACCATGTTTGTCGCCGCCATGGGCTGCCCGTGGTGGATCGAGACCGTTATCGCGCACATTTTCGATTTCCGATCGAAGCGTTCTATCGGTTGTTGGGTTTTGATTTTGCCAGCACACCCTTCAGTGAAGTGGTACGCGATTATCTGCACCAATTTGATGCCGCTGTAGCCGACTGCCCCCTGCAACAAGATGCTCATACCTTCCTGTCGCTCACCCAGCACAGTGGCCGCGGGCTGTCGGTGTTATCTGCCTCGTTTCATGCCACATTGATCGATACCTTGCAGTCCAAGGGACTGCTCAGCTATTTCGAGCATGTTTACGGCCTGGGACATGAGCAAGCCACCAGCAAGCTGGCCGAAGCTCAAGTGTTGCAATCGCACCTGAATTTACCACCCACGCAGGTGCTGTATGTCGGTGACACGACCCATGATGCCGAAATCGCCGAAGCCATGGGTTGGCATGCGGCGTTGCTGAGCATCGGCCATCAGGACGAAGCCAGGCTGACAACCAGCCAGGCCCCATGCTACCCCGGCTTCGAAAATTTGATAGCTGATCTGGCATGGCCGATGCCTGTCGGGTCTTCCCGCCTTGTCACGGAGGTAATCCCATGAACATCGCGATCAATGTACACCTGTCATTGGCCTGTTATCTGTTGCTGGCTGACTTGCTGATGCGGTTGGTGGTCTATGGCTATTACGATGATGAAGCGCGTTTGCTGCGCATTCTCAAACTGAGACCACGCCAGCCCGATTACCACGAAACCTATTACAAGCGCTGGGACAACTGGCTGGCCCCGTTGCCGTTTGTCTGGACATGGCTCGACATCCTGATCGGGGTATTGCTGGCGGTATGGTTGGACCACCTACTGGCTTGGATTGCATTGACGTTCTGGGTGGGTGGCCGCTTCCGCGCATTGCAGGAATTCGGCCATAACGCTGTGCATTTTGCGCTCTGCCGACACCATGGGTGGCAATGGTGGTTGTCGGACTTTTTCTACCAGTTCCCCGTGTTCAAACGCGATATGGTCAGCCGCCATATCACCCATACGCGGGAGCATCATCGGTTCCCCAATCACGACACCAAAGACCCCAATCTGGCCAGGGTACGTGATGGCGGCATGGCATTCCCGATGACGCGTAGCCAGTTCCTGCTGCGGTTGTTCTACCCGCTTTCACTGGCGGGCATTCGCAACAATCTGCAGACCATGGCCCGCAACAGCTTGCTCAACCATAACTGGCAGACTGTGATGTATCGACTGATCAGTCTTGGGTTGACCGGTACTGTGTTGTATTGGGCCGGTGGCTGGCTGGGACTGGTCTTCGGCTGGTGGCTGCCGCTACTGACCACCTATGCGGTATTTGCCTGGGTATCGTTACTGACAGAACACCGCTGGTATGCCAGTGGCAATCCGGATAACCGGCTGGATATCGAATATCTGGCCGGGCGACCAACCGATTACCCTGGCCTGACAGGTTGGTTGGTGCGGGTATTCATCAGCCCGACATCGGATGCCTATCACCTGGCGCATTCGCTCTACCCGGGTGTACGTTGGAATTACCTGCCTGCCATCGATGTCGTACTGAAGATCGAAGAGCCGCGCTATACCCGCCATGCCAGCCAGGGCCTGCTGTGGTCGCGGGATGGTATTCCATCTGCCTTGTCGGAATTGTCCGAGCGCCTGAGCCTGCAGCCCGATTATCCAACGCTGTTACCCACCCGGAGCGAACATTGATGGACAATCCCACCACCCATCGTATCGGCATCATCGGCGGCAGCGGCCTGCAACACCTGCTGGCGCTGAAGCATATCGAACGTGTTTCCATCGACACCCCGTTCGGCCATCCATCAGACGCCGTACTGCTCGGCGATCTGGCTGGGGTGCCGGTGGCCTTTCTGCAGCGTCATGGGCCGGGACACCGGATCCCACCCAGCCTGATCAACGTACGCGCCAACATTGCCGCACTACGGCATCTGGGCTGCACCCAGCTGCTATCGCTGAGCGCGGTGGGCAGCCTGCAGCCACATTGCCCCCCTGGTAGTTTCGTGCTGGTCGACCAATTCATCGATCGTACCTTTCTGCGCGAGAAAACCTTTTTCGGTCACGGGCTGGTTGGCCATGTGCCCTTTGCCGACCCGGTCTGCAGCCGCATGCGGCATGACTTGGTCACTGCCTGCCACAGTCTGCGTCTACCCACGGTGGATGGCGGTACCTATGTAGTGATGGAAGGACCGCAATTTTCTACCCGTGCCGAATCCAATCTGTACCGGCAATGGGGAGGCACAGTCATCGGCATGACGGCCATGCCAGAAGCCAAGCTCGCCCGTGAAGCCGAGATGTGCTACGGACTGGTTGCCATGCCAACCGACTTTGATTGCTGGCACACCGAACATGAGGCCGTGACAGCAGGCCTGGTCAGCCAGCGCATGACACGTATTGCCGAGCAGGCCAACCAGCTGGTGGAAATGGTCTGCCAGCGGCTGATCCACCATCGGCACGATTGTCCGGCAGGCTGCCAACATGCACTCGACACCGCCATCATGACTCATCCCCATGAACAGGACCCTGCCATACTTGCCCGGCTGGGCTTTGTCGTACCACGCCTGTTGAAGCAACTGGCTCACACCCCTGAAGGAGAATTCATCACATGATGCAGCAAGACACCCAGAACCGTGTTCGCATCCACAAAGTTGAAGTGCTGTCAGATGACTGGTATGTGCTGCGCAAAACCACTTATGACTACCAACGCAAGGATGGTTCATGGCAGACCATGAGCCGGGAAACCTACGACCGGGGCAATGGTGCCACCATCCTGCTCTTCAACAAGGCACGGCAAACCGTGGTGTTGACCCGGCAATTCCGCTTTCCGGCTTTCGTCAACGGCCATCACGGCATGCTGATCGAAACCTGCGCCGGGCTGCTGGATCAGGACGATGCGGAGACCTGCATCCGCCGGGAGACCGAAGAAGAAACCGGCTACAGCGTACGTAATGTCCGCAAGGTATTCGAGGCATTCATGAGCCCAGGCTCTGTCACCGAAATCCTCCATTTCTTCGTCGGTGAATTTGATGCGCCAGATCGTGTGGGCGATGGCGGTGGGGTGGAATCGGATGGTGAGGATATCGAGGTGCTGGAAGTCACACTGGACAGGGCACTACAGATGATCAATGAAGGCGAGATCATGGATGGAAAAACCATCATGTTGTTGCAGTACGCCAAATTGAATGGGCTGTTGTCATGACCACGCTACAGGAAGACATCATCGCCTACAGTGCGATGGAAGAATACGAGCTGGAGGAATACGCCGTCGGGATTGAAGCAACCTTCCCCACGCTACACCTGAAGATCGAGCGGATGTCCACCAGTGCACTGCTGGATCGTCTGCTGTCGGAAGGCCCGAATGGTCGATGGGATGTGTTGTTCGGCTGGGCCTTGACCACCATGATGGACCCACGCCTGCAATCCCTGTTCAGCCGCCTTACCTTACCTGGTCTGAACGCCTTGCCAGCACATGCTCGTGATCCAGCAGGTCGCTGGTTCTGCCCCTCAGCTTTCGTACCGGCATTTTGCCTGAACGATCAGCGATTGGCCGAACGTGGTCTACCTGCACCAACCAGTTGGGCCGATTTAGCCAAACCTTGTTACCGCAATGAACTGGTGATCCCCGACCCGCGCTTTTCCGGTGCCGGATTTCTGCACCTGACCGCCTTGTTACAAGCCAACGGGCCGGAACTGGCTTGGTCCATGTTGCGACGGGTGGCTGAAAACCGACCATGCATCGAGCGTTCCGCCTTTGCGCCTTGCCTGGCCATCGCCAATGGTGAGGCATCCATCGGGGTCACCGTCACCATCGCTGCCGAGCGGATGCGACGACTGGGTCTACCAGTACACATGGTCGTCCCGCATGATGCCGCCGGCACCGAGCCAGAGGGATTCGCACTGCATGAAGGTTCCAAACATCAGGCAGCGGGTCGCCAGATTCTGGGCTGGATGCTAACGCCAGATGCCCACACCATTTATCGCAAATACCGCAAAGTGGGCCTGATGCCACATAGCACACCCGTCAGCGGAGAATTGCCGGCCGGCATGTTCGGCATCAATGTGGGTCAGGCCATCAACGACCGTGCTGCTACCTGCGCACAATGGGTCCGACTGTTCAACCCGCCCCCGGCCTGACAGGAGCCCGTCATGTCCACCTCCATCGCCGCCGAACAACGCCCTGCCAGGGGTCTGGGCATCTTTCGGGAACATAACGCCCGCATGGTGTTCTTTGGCCGACTTTCGGTTTTGACGGGTGATGTCATTCAAGATGTCGCATTGATCTGGATTGTCTGGGAATTGACGCATTCCTCGGCAGCCACCGCCATTGCCAGCATGTCCAGCCGTACCCCACTCTGGCTGTTCAGCCTGCCTGCGGGCGTCTATGCCGACGCCAATGATCCGAAACGTACGTTGCTGTGGGCCAATTTGCTCTGTAGCCTGCTGGCATTTTGTGTCGCCGGCTTCGCCCACATGGGTATGCTGAATGTCCCATTGCTGTGCGTACTGGCCTTTGCCATCTCCACCTGTCGTACCTTCGAGATGCCCAGCTTCTATGCTGCAGTACGTGGCTTGACCAATGGCACCGACACCCAACAATTGAATGGCGTGGCAGACACCGCCAAGCGACTGGCCCGGCTGGTAGCCCCCTTGTTGGCCAATGCCATCAAGAACATCACCTCAGTGTTCAACCTGTATGCCGTAATCGGCGTGTTCTATGCCTGCATGGCTATGGCGGGCCGCAAGATGGATGTTCGCAGCTTCCGGCAGCGCCAGGGGCCACGCCAAGGTATTGTCGGCGACTTGCGTGAAGCCTTGGTGGTGATCAAGCAACGGCCAGCATTGCAATTCATCATCGCGGCCGAGATCTTGTTCAATGTCGCCTATGGCGCCTGCTACTACGTATTCCTGCCCCGACTGACCATGGATACCACCGGCGGCGGGGCCTTTGGCTATGCCGCTGCCGTCACCGCCTTTGGTACCGGTGGATTACTGGCGGGCTTCTTGTCCAGCCATCTGAAAATGCACGGTCAGGCATTGCGTTATGCAATGGTTGGCTGGCTAGGCATGGGACTGTTTTTCGGCCTGATGTGTCTGACCCGGTCGCTGTGGGTCATTGTGGCGTTTTCTGCAGTCGTCGGGGCTGCCATGGCAATTCAGACCATTGCCCTGTGGAGCGCATTGCATGAATCCTGCCCAGCCGAGCATTCCGGTCGTGTGTACTCGATCTGGCGACTGGGTGCTGATGCCGCCATCACGGTCAGCACGCTGACCGCTGGCGTGGTCACCGATGCCTTCGGGCCATCCATGCCGATTGGCGTCATTGGCATCTACGTACTGCTTGCCATCCCGCTGGCTCGCCGTTTGATCATGCCTCGTGTTGTGCCACTGCAGGAGCCAAACCGATCATGAACACCCGACTCTCTCCAGACATATTGCGTGACCATCTGGCACCCAGCGCGGGGCCATTGCTCAGCTTTCAGCATGACGATGGGTCCAGCATCGCCCTTAGCCTGTTCGGTGGCCAATTGTGTCATTGGCGAACAGCTGATGGCAGCGATCCGCTGTATCTCAGTCCACATTCGATGTGGAACGGGTATACCGCCATTCGTGGTGGCATGCCGGTCATCTTTCCGCAATTTGCCAACGAAGGGCTGTTGCCCAAGCACGGCGTGGCCCGTACCAGCTTGTGGCAGTTGGCAGAGCATGGCCTGACACCAAGTGGCCACAGTCAGGTCAAACTGGTGCTGGGTGACACCGCGAGTACCCGTTGCATCTGGCCCTATTCGTTTGAATTGATGCTGACCTTTACCTTTGGCGGCAATCAGCTGACTGCCGAGCTAGAAGTTCACAATACCGGTAGCGAAGCTTTTGACTTCACTGGTGCACTACATACCTATCTGGCCACACCGGTGGTCCAAAGCAGTGTTGCCGGGCTGTCCGGCCTGACATTCCTGGATTCTGCTGACCAGCGTCGGCTAGCTGTTGCCAACGAAGGGCCACTCCATATCGACCGCGAGATAGACCGGTTCTTCTTCAATGTGCCGCATCCAGTCACATTGACCAGCCCAGGCCGGCGTACAGAAGTCGAACAGAGCGGTTTCACTGATGTGGTAGTGTGGAATCCCTGGCAAATGCTGGCGGCAAATCTGCCGGACTTGCCGGATACCGGCTATCTGCATTTCGTATGCATCGAATCGGCAGTAGTCGGGGTGCCAACGACGGTGGCGCCCGGACATCGTTGGACTGGCACGCAGCGTCTGGTGGCACATTCAGCTTCCACACACTGACCCTCTGGCAGGACAGCCGATTACATTTGCCGCAAGTGGCCTGCTCAGGTAGAACGGAACGTCTAATATACAGACAACCCCAGCCAACTTGCCGAGGATCGGGTCGTGCCCACAGCCATCCACAGTGCCTCGCTGCCGTTGGACAGCCTGGTCGATATCACATCGCAACGCGATCTGGACAATCTGATCCAGGTGACGGCCAGCATCTTGCAAGAACATCTCGATATCGTGGCAATCCGTGTGTTTCGTCAACACACCGCAGATACCGATTGGGACTGCTTTTACCAATCTACCCAGTCAGACCGACACCAGCATGCCTGGTTGGTTTCAACAACCCCTATCACCGCACAATCGCCCGCCCATCTTGGCCTCATCCGCTACCAAACCGAGGGAACATTTCGCGTTTATGGTTTCCCGATCAACGGTTGGACGGGTGTGGCCCTGATTGTCGAACTTTATGCAGATCATCCGTTGGAGGATGACCTGGAGCTGATTTCAATTGTGCTCAAGGTAGTTGACAACCTATTGAGCGTGCTGCGACAAGCTCATTGCGACACCCTGACCGGTCTGCTCAACCGGCGTAGTTTCGATGACCGGTTTGCCCAGCTGATGGTTGCCTCGGCCGCTAGGCAACGTGAAATTCAGCAAAACGAACGCCGATTGGATTGCGCGAATTGTCCTTGTTGGCTGGCCATTTGCGATATCGATCATTTCAAGCGCATCAACGATACCTTTGGGCATGTGTATGGCGACGAAGTGCTGATGTTGCTGGCCAAACTGTTTATGGACAATTTTCGGGAAGCAGACTGTATTTTTCGGTTTGGTGGCGAGGAATTCGTGGTGATGTTGTCACCCTGCCCTGTACTGCATGTCCACATGGTGCTTGAACGATTGCGCGATAGTGTGGCACGGTATGCATTTCCACAGGTCGGGCAAGTCACCATCAGCATCGGCTATGCACGAATCGTCCAGCACGTTGCCCCTTCCGATTTGATCGGCCAGGCTGATCAGGCCTTGTATTACGCCAAGGAACATGGCCGCAACCAGGTACAGTGCTTTCATGCGCTGTTGGAACAAGGGCTGTTGAGCGAACCTGCCAAACATGATGATATGGAATTGTTCTGACCAGCCTACCCACCTGATATCCTCGCGACTGGGCCATCCTGTACCTTGACCCTGCACGCCACCCCGAGCACACTTCTCCGTTCATAACATCGCGTTCGATGCCGGCCTGATCGCCGCCCAATGGACGTATTACGATAAAGTCCTCAGGAGAATATCCATACCATGGAGCAAACCCGCCAGTTTTTTCACAAACTGAATCAGGATTACCTGGCTGTCCACAAGACCAAAGAAGACCTGTTCTGGGACACCTACATGGCCATCAGCGATGACCATGCCGGCTTTGCCAAGGCAGAGCAAGCCTATAAAGCATTCATTTCCAACCCAGCCATGTTGACGGCTGTCCGCCAGCATCTGGCAGAACTGGAAACCGCGCCGGACAACGAAGACAAACGCACACTGCAACATGGCCTACAGGGGTGGTTGGCACTGTTCGAATGCAATATCGTGGACAACGCAGCGGCAAGTCAGCACATGAACGAACTGATCGACATGGAGTCAGCGCTGTTCGCCAAACGCCAGCAATACACGATGCGCCACATCAACGAGCAAGGGCAGGAAGAAGATGCATCGTTGAGCATGCTGGCCACCAACATGAATACCAACCCCAACAGTGTCGCACGTAAAACATCTCACGATGCGTTGATGGGCCTGGAAAAATGGGTGTTGGACAACGGGTTTCTAGCGATTGTCAAAAAGCGCAACGATTTTGCGCAAGCATTGGGCTACCGCAATTATTTCGACTACAAAGTTCGCAAGAACGAGCAAATGAGCCCGGAGCAGTTGTTCGAGATTCTGGATGATTTCGAGGTGCAGACCCGTGATGCCAACCTGCGCACACTGACCAATCTGGCCCGCGACAAAGGCGAAGATGCGCTGCTGCCTTACAACCTGCGCTTTCATATGTTCGGTGATGTCACACGCCAAATGGATCCATACCTTCCATTCTCGAAAGCCGTCGAGCGTTGGGTCGAAAGCTTCCGCCGTCTGGGGATCACCTATCGTGATGCACTGATGCAACTGGACTTGATGGAACGTAAGGGTAAGTACCAGAATGGCTTCTGCCATGGTCCCATCCCCAGCTTCTTTGATGAAAAAGGCCAATGGGTTGCTGCACAGATCAACTTCACTGCTGAAGGTAAACCCGACCAGATCGGCAGTGGCTCACGCGCGTTGAATACCCTGTTTCACGAGGGCGGCCACGCGGCACACTTCGCCAATGTGACACAGAACTCGCCATGCTTCTCGCAAGAGTTCCCGCCAACCTCGATGGCCTACGCCGAAACACAATCGATGTTCTGCGACAGCCTGCTGGAAGACCCCGACTGGTTGAAACGCTATGCCAAGGATGCAAACGGCAACACCATTCCGGATGAGTTGATCAAGGCCCGTATCGCCACGTCACAGCCGTTCCTCGCATTTACCGAGCGTTCGTCACTGGTCGTCGCCTATTTCGAGTGGGCACTGTATCAAATGAGTGATGTGGAACGGACACCAGCAGCAGTACTAGCCCTGGCACGCGCTTGTGAAAAGCGCATTCTCGGCGTGGACGTCGGCCCGCGCCCGTTGCTGGCCATCCCACACCTATTGAATCAAGAAGCAGCAGCGGCCTACCATGGTTATTTGATGGCCCATATGGCGGTGTACCAGACCCGGGCCTATTTCGAGCGCAAATTCGGCTACCTGACAGACAATCCGGCCATCGGCCCACTGCTGGCCCAACATTACTGGGGGCCTGGCAACGGCCATACCCATAATCAAACCTTGCTGAACCTGACGGGTGAAGGCTTCTCCGCCCGCTACCTGGCAGAAAAATGCAATCAGTCGGTTGACGAAGCCTGGGCGCACGCACAGCAGACCATGGCGGCAGCGGCGGCTCGCCACTATCCAAGCGACTATCCGGCATCGCTGAATGCGCGGATACGGTTGGTACATGGTGCCGAGTTGATTGCAGATAACCAACATTCAGATGCGGCCATGTTCAGCAAATTTGAAGAGTGGATAGATCGACAATACAGTACAACCCACTAAATTCAAATATTCGTCATTTAATTAAAAGCTGGTGAAACCACCAGCTTTTTTATTTCCAATCCAATTTCATTTACAGCACCAGCCGATGCCCAACCACACCCACACCAGCCAAGTAATCAGGCCACTGTCCAGTAGTTTGCCAATTTCTGGCACCCCTGCTTGTCTGAAAGGCATATTCATCCACCTATCATTGAATATTGAATCATTTCAAATATTAAAATAACTGGTAGCAATAATTATCAGAAATAGATTCAATTTGACCTTAAAAATCACCAAATGCTATTTTCGTAATGCGTGACCAATGAATATCTCGATGTAAAAAATCAACCAAGAGAGGAAGAGGTAAGCATGTCAGTGCATTACAAGCCAAGTTTGAAGGCAGCTGCAGTTTGGGTAATGTGTGTGATGGCAGCCCAGGCGATGGCCGGAAATTCAACCAAAATCAATGAACAGATTGATGCGTCCGGCAAGGTGACGGTTGCCGTTTTCGAACGTCAGGCTGGTAGTACTCAGCAGCATTTCAATGATTTTGCAGTCGATGTCCCGGAGGATTTCGTCGTAGTTGGAGGCGGTGTGGAAGGGGCTCGGTTACCCAATGGCAACTTACTGACCGCCTCGTATCCAAACAGCAATCTGTCTGCCTGGCTGGTATCAACCAAAGATCACATCACCCCATCACCGACCAAGCTCACCGCATGGGCCATTGGCCTGAAGATTCAGGGGCTGACACGTCAACAATTGATGAACTACCTCGCTGTCAATGTCTCCTCCAGCGGTTATGAACAGCATCCGGATACTGCTGCGGGTATTCCGCAAGGCTATGTACTGCTGGGCGGGGGATTCCGTGTCAACTGGAGCGGTATGGGCAATCTGGCAACGGCGTCCTATCCTGAGACAGCCTATACCTGGCGAGCACGCTCAAAAGATCATGTGGCCGCATCACCAGCCTCGACCCAGTCGTTTGCAATCGCCATCAAACAGTCCATTCCCAATATCGGTACCATCAATACCACCATCAACAGCGCCGAATCCAGCTATACACAGCATCCATCCAGCACAGCCAATGTTCCTGCAGGTTATGCACTGACGGGATGTGGTGCTCAGGTCAACTGGCATGGTGCAGGTAATTTGTTGTGGAAGATTCAACCGGTGACACAAGGCAACCAACATGGGTGCACGGTGTCTTCCAAGGATCATCAGATCGTGTCACCAGCCACCATCCGTGCCTATGCGATCGGTATTCAAGTGAATTGATGATGACAGCACGCGGCAGTGTTTGGCCCATGAGGGTGAGAACGATGCCGCGATTCACGTCATGAAAAAGGCCATGGGCACTACTGCCCATGGCCTTGTCGCTTACCAGAAGCGAGTAAGCTGTGGTCTGACCCTTATTGCGGTACACCGTATTTCCAGCTGTTCCAGTTGGTCACGATGTCGTTGATCAATGGGCTACCAACCTTATACAGGTTCCAACGGGCCGGTTCGAAACCGCCCTGAGCACCATATTCAACCAGTGCATCGACATCCGTCTGGCCTGGATAGGGTCGATCGAAGTCGGCACCCGTGCGCAACACCGCCACACGATTGACGTCCAGACGACCAGCAGCGGCACCACGCTTCAACGTTTCATAGGTGGCATTGTCCTCCTGCTGAGTGGTGCAATACGTGCCCTTGCCATCTGTCATCAACTTGACCCAATCACGCGCACGCTTGCCTAGTGCGTTGCCGGCAAACCAGGTTCCACTGGTCACGGTGTCACACTGCGTCACCTTTGGTGGCTGATTGGCAGGTGCATTCGGGAAATTGGCGCGGAATGCCTTGGCTTCCTTGCTGTCGTCCAGTTGCACATCCTTGGACAAGCGATACGCCTTTTGCATCAGTGCATCGTTCAGCTCGAATACTTCAGTACGATAGTCTGGCTTGGGCTTTTCGTTGGGGGTCTTTGTGTAGATGCCGAAGTAACCGTATTCCCAGCCAGCGGGCATTTCACGTGCATCGATTTCCCAGGAAATACCGTAATCAACCATATAACGGGTCCAGGCTGCTGTGCCGAGCGTACCTTGTTCCGGGTCGATACCCGCGATACCGGCCACCAGGAAGTAAGTCTTGCGCAAATCAAACTTCCCGCTGTAGATCAGCGCGGTCAATGTGGCTGCAGCATTGGCATGGCCCATGCCGGTCACCACGTTACAAACGTCGTCTTTGTTACATTTCACAACCGGATAGTCAGGCGACAAGCCCGGCACCTTGATTTCCTCGGTCAGTTTCATGTTTTTGACCCAGGGTTCGCTTTCGGGTGCGAACATGCTGATGACCATGGCCTTGACCGGACGGCCTTCGTTACCGTTGGACGAATTGGAATTCGTGACGCAGCCCGTCGTCAGCACAGCCAATACTGCCGCAGTCACCGGCAGGCGTACGGCTTTGAGAATGGTGGGGTATTTCATATCAAATCCTGTGAGAAAGTGGTGGAATCACATCGTTGGCGTGTCGCTCAGCGCGGAACGCCCGATTTCCACTGTTCCCAATTGGTCACGATATCGCGAATCAACGGCCAACCCACGTGATACAGGTTGTTGACCGACGGCATGAAGCCACCGGATTCCGGCAGGGTCAACGAATCATAGGCACTCTGACCGGCATAAGGCCGATCGAAGTTGGCAGCCGTGCGCAGCACCGCTACACGGTTCAGGTCGAGCAGGCCTTCATTCGCGCCACGTTTCAGTGCTTCATAGGTGGCATTGTCTTCCTGCTGGGTGGTGCAATAGGTACCCTTGCCATCAGTCAACAGCTTGGTCCACTCTTCAGCACGCTTGCCCAACAGTTCACCATGCCACCAGGTATCGCCAGCAGAGGTATCACACTGCACGACGGTCGGCGGTTGGTTGGCCGGCGCAAACTTGTAGTTGGCACGGTATGCCTTGGCAACATCGCTGTCTTCCAGCGTGACATGCTTTGACAGAGCCAGCGCTTTTTGCAGCAGCGCTTCATTCAGCTGAAATACTTCGGTTTTATAGTCCAGGGGTGGCTTAATGCCAGGGCCCTTGGTGTTGATGCCGAAATAACCGGTGCTCCAGTTGCTGGGGATGGCGCGTGCGTCTAATTCCCATGCAATCCCGTACTCAACCAGGTAACGCGACCAAGTCGCCGTGCCGAGCGTACCTTGCTTAGGATCAATACCCGCAATACCTGCAATCAGGAAGTAGCTTTTGGACAGGTCGAATCGACCGCTGAAGACCAGCGCAGCCACAGAAGCTGCTGCATTGGCGTGGCCCATGCCCGTGGTCATTTGGCAGACATCGTCACTGTTACAGCGCACAGTTGGAAAGTCTGGCGACAAACCAGGAATGGTGTATTGCTGGGTCAGGTTGAGCTTGTCGAGCCATGGTTTGCTCTCCGGCTCAAACATGCTGATGATCAATGCCTTGACTGGACGTGGTGGGCCGCCGACCTCACCCGCCTGGGGGGTGCCAGCACCGGTGAGTGCTACACCTGCTGCTACGCAGGCAGACGCTGCCAGCACCTTATAGAGGGTACTTTTGCTTTTCATATGGTTTCCGCTTCGACAAAACGCCACACCATATAGCACAAAAGCAAATACTTTACTAAATTCGAGTAAATAGATTTATTTTAATCAACCGCCCTATAGGATCAAAAATTTTTGACCTAAAATACAACCCAGCATTAGCAAATGGCATACCAGACAACCTATCTAGCCATTCTATTGGAATTTATAAAATATGGAAAAATCAATGTAAAACCGTCGAAAAATGCCATTCAACATGGCCAATATCACCTCAAACAACTGATAAAACACAAATATTATTAAAACACGCCATAACAATACAAATACGTCTCAGCAACTATCCAAGCCAGGCCAATGCAACTGAAACAGCTTGGCGACCACCAACTGGCACAATCTGTTCATGTGCCACGATCACCCGTTCTATCGGCCAATCCAGCAGTTGATCCCGACTACGACGGGCGGCCACTTTATCCTTGATCATGACTCTGATGGTAGGTGACACCACCAACTGATGTCCCAATACCCCTCGTACCAACAACCGCTTGATCCAACCGGAAACCTCACCGAAATGCACACAAAGATCGGTCAGAATCAACGTCCGGCTGGCATGATGGAAGAAGGCTGTTTCATTCAACATTGGCAAGCCTTCGAAAAAGCAATGTGCCAAATCAGATTGCCATGACCCGATGGAAGAATCGCTCAGCACCTTGCCATGGAGCAGATCCGGCCGCTTGCTGGCCAGCCCCGGCGCAATCCACAATGCCGCGGCAGGATAAGCATTGGCCCACACACCCGCATTCAAATGATGCCCCAGATTCGGCGCCACAATACAGCTGACCGGGCCTAACGCATCAATAGCCTGTTGCAATGTGGGTGTCAGCGGTGCTGGCGAATGTACGAACAAGCCACCTGAAGATAAGCGCACCACCGTCATGCGTGACCAGATCGTCAATCCGGCAAAATGGATGGGATAGGGCTGATGCCAGAGTTGACCATCGACGATCGGCAATAAACACGACATGGCTAGCGGATGAGGGTATGGGATCGCCTTATCTTACTCTGCAATTGCATCAACCCATACAGCAACGCTTCCGCAGTCGGCGGGCAACCCGACACATACACATCCACTGGCACAATGCGGTCACAACCCCGCACCACGGAATACGCGTAATGGTAGTAGCCCCCACCATTCGCACATGACCCCATCGACAGCACGTACTTCGGTTCCGCCATCTGGTCATAGATCTTGCGCATGGCAGGTGCCATTTTATTGGTGAGCGTGCCGGCAACGATCATCAGATCAGCTTGGCGAGGTGTGGCACGTGGCATGATGCCAAAACGGTCCATATCGTACCGGGATGCGGCAGCATGCATCATCTCTACAGCACAGCACGCCAGGCCAAATGAGAGATACCACAAGCTATCACTACGGGCGAGATTGGCTAGATGATCCAAGCGGGTTAGCAAATAGCCATCACGGTGAAAAGAGGCAGACTGCATGAACGATACTCCCTGACATTCGACCGGACGAGTGTAGGAGATACATCACCTGCAATCTTGTACTGAGACGACATCCGCTATAGGAACAGCGCACTCACTTCCTGCTGTGAGAAGCGGTATACCTCTTGTGTGCCTGGGTTGACTGTCATCCGTTGTCGCAAGAACTGGCTGGGACTGACGCCCACAAATGTCCGGAAATCACGATCGAAATGTGCCTGATCGAAATACCCCAGATCCTGCGCCAATCGTGCCCACATGCCGCGGGCAGGCAAGCTATCATTCGGCACTGTCACCAAATGCGCAAAACCCAGCCCAAACCGGGCAATGCGCCGAAAGTCACGAAATGGCATGCCATAAGCCAGCTTGAAACGGCGCTCCAACTGTCGAGTGCTCAGATTCAGGCGATCTGCCAATGCATCGGCCCGACCGATCAGATCATTCAAGGTCAGCCCAGGAAACCACGCCATCGGTCCTTGTCGACGGCACATTGCATCAAACAGCCAACCAGTCAGTTCTTGTACCCACTGCATGGGCTGTGTCGCTTGTTCCAATCGATCCAGCAAAGGCATTGCCACCTCGCGGCCAATCACCGAATCCAACCCCACATATTGATCAATCAGCCAATCTACCGGCATGTCGAAAAACCGTTCGAAACAACCGTGACGAAAAGTCAGCATCAAATATTGCGTACCTGGCTGTGGAAAAGTCAGATGTGGCAGACGACATGGGCCGGTTACTACCACACGGGGCAACGGATGCCGTAGCCCATCACCGCCTAGGTAAGCTGATCCGCCTTGCAGATAGGCAATCAATTGCGGCTGCGGCTTGGCTGGTAAATGCAGTTCGCCACCACCCAGATGGTCAATCAGAATATCGTGGATAAATGGCTGTAGAACAGGTGGTGGCGGGACGATCAGACGCATGAAAGCCTCTAAGCAAGTCAAACCAGAAGTCGGTTCGGTCGATTAGTCACCAAAGCCGGCGCAAGGACCGCATCAGCTACATTTTCCGATATCTGGATGCATCCAGGCAATGTAACCAGCACAGATACTTGCTTCAACAACATACCCATCAACATATCAGGATATTGTCATTTAATTGCAACCGCTCTACGTAAATTTGCTTATTTACTTGGCATTAACCAGCCATCAACAATGCTGTTTCCGGCCACGTCGGACAGAGGTAGTACGGCACATATCAGCCACCGTTTCCGTGCCATGCGAAGGACAGGCCGAGCATGTTCTACGCCGCAGTCCATTGCTCATACAGGGAAAATGCGTATGCCGCACATACTGTCGTGTCGTGCCATATGAATTGCTGCAAAGCATGATTGGGGTATTGATGTACTTGTAACAGGACAAACGGTCACGGATACCAGACTAGGCCACGCCCATAGCCGATCAATGACACTAGAATAATCAGCCAACACTTTCCTCCATTGCATTCCGATCCTAAGGACTTTTGACCATGCCCACTCTTCGTCCCATCGCTATCGCACTGGCAATTGCTTTGAACAGCCCAAGCCTGCTGTCCGCTGCCCAGGCTATGGATATGTCGACCACGGTTGAGGAGGCCCGCTATGCCAGCGGTGTCATCCGGCCCAACCATGTCAGCCAAAGCCAGTTGGAACAGGCCACGGTGGCGTTTTACCAAAGCTGGAAAAGTCGCTATCTGAAGCCACGCCCCAAATTCAACGATCAATACTACGTTTACTATGGCGGCGAGGATGGCAAATACAATGTATCGGAAGGACAAGGCTTCGGCATGCTGGTCACCATGCAAATGGCCGGGAAAGATGCGGAAGCCCGCCGCTATTTCGATGGCTTGACCCGCCTGTATCGCGCCTTTCCCAGCAGTACGGACAAAGGGCTGATGGCATGGGTTCAGACCATCGACAACAATGGCAACATGGTCAATCTGAGTCGCCTGGGTTCAAGCGCCGCCACCGATGGCGATATGGATGCCGCTTTTGCCTTGCTGCTGGCTGACAAAACCTGGGGAAGCAATGGGGCGATCAACTACAAAGCGGAAGCCCTGAAAACCCTGGCAGCCCTGAAGCGGTCAATCGTACACAAACAGAACAAATTCCTGAAAGTGGGTGATTGGGCGGAAGATGGCAATGAGCCGATGGGACGGCTGACCCGCTTTTCCGATTACATGTTCAACCACCTACGGGCGTTTTACCAAGCCACAGGGGATGCATTCTGGCGTGATGTGCTGGACCTCGCCTACAGCATTGCTTTGCAGGTTCAACATGACTACAGCGCCAATACCGGCCTGCTGCCGGACTTTGCATTACGCCAAAGCAACGGCCGTTTCGCACCGCCACCCGGCAAAGTACTGGAGGCAGATACCGACAACAAATACGCGTGGAATGCCTGTCGCATTCCCCTGCGCTTTGCCATGGATTATCTGTTGACCGGTGACGCCCGTGCCTTGCCCATTCTCAACACACTGAACAACTGGATTCGCAGCAACAGTGGCGAACGGGCGGATCATGTCATGGCGGGCTATGATCTGAGCGGCAAACCATTGGCCAACTACAGCTCATTGGCTTTCAGTGCGCCATTTGCAGTCAGCGCCATGGTCAGCAACAACAATCAGGCATGGTTGAACAAATTATGGGATCACATCAGCAAAACCGATGATAAAAGCTATTACGCAGATTCGATCAAAATGTTGTCAATGATCGCAGTCTCCGGCCTGTGGCGTGGTATTGAAGGTAATCCCACCCCTACCCCCACACCT
>NZ_SCOH01000046.1 GCF_005503445.1 Chitinivorax sp. B
GCCAGTGCCAGTGCCAGTGCCAGTGCCAGTGCCAGTGCCAGTGCCAGTGCCAGTGCCAGTGCCAGTGCCAGTGCCAGTTTCCGTGGCGGTGACAGTTGCTTGTGCCTCGTTCTGGCCAGCAACAGGCAGTTCAATTTCGCGGGCTGTCGTATCTGCTGGGAAAGTGATGGTGGCTGGGGTGACATCCTCAGCAATGCGCATCAGCCGGACAAAGCTGTGACTGCCATCACTACCACCTGCGGTCAGGCCGGCTGCTGGGGCTTCCAGTTCTGCGAATGGATCTTGACCCTGGTTAAGTGCATTCACAATCTTGTCGACAGATTGGTCAAGATTTTTCAGTGCTGCTTCATTGGGGTCCGCTGTTTGGGTACCCAGCATGTCCTGATCCACCAGGATGGTCCGCTCTGGCGCGAGTGCCAGATGTTCGCCGTTGGGGAGTCGCAATTCAATGCGACTGCCATCTGAGGTCACAATGACATCGCCTTCTTTGACGACATCGCCCACTTTCAGTGCAACCTTGCTGCCATCTGCTTTGGCCAGAAACACTTTGCCTTGCAATAAGACAACGATCCCCTGGGCTTTTACGGTGGTGGAGGTATCAGGCATGGTCAAACCCTTTAGTAAAAATATCAGCGCCCGAATATTAGACCATGCTGTTTTTCGATTGAATTGTACCTAAGTACAATCCAGCCAATTTTCTTGGGAGTGCAGTACCGTAAAGGCTTGGAGTATGAAAGTGAGGCAGGTATGTCGCCCAATTGATGGGGGGATATTGCTTTGAGTGAATTTAACGATAACGATTGGCGCCACTTGCCCACTCAATGGGCCGGTGGTTAGTTGGTGATGCCAATGCCAAGTCATTGAATCCCGTTGATATGTAAAGCCAATTGCAGGCGATCTGTGACGCCAAGCTTGGTGAAGGCTGCAGTCAAATGGGCTTTGACAGTGCGTTCGGTGATATTGAGGCTGCGTGCAATTTCCTTATTGGCGTACCCTTTGGCCGCCATTAGCGCGACTTCGCGCTCGCGCTCCGACAAGCCTGCAAGACTAGGCACGACACTGAAGGTGGGCACAGCCTGCAAGCCGCGTAACAGGGTGACCATCATGTTACGGCCTACCCATAGTCCCCCATCTGCCACCACATCCAATACATGCTGCAAGGTGTTATGCACTGCAAACGCATGGCAGTAACCGACGGCGCCGCAACTTAGCCACCGCACACCCTCAACATCTGAAGGGGTGCTGGAGACGAATACGGTTTTGCTGCGTGCTGTCAGTTCGGCAATCGAGACATCATCAGCCTCCGGTAGGCCCGGGAGTGCCGTATCCACGATGACCAAAGGCTGTGCTACTTGAGTTGGCAGTGGCAGCCATTGATTGTAGACCACAGTCTGGAATGTACTGCTTAACGGGCCCCAATGTTGTAGCAGGCCGGGGTCGGCCGTCATGATTATCATGGTGGATGGCATCATCGTTCACGAAGCGCATTGGCTTTGGCGCGTAATACAGGTTTCAGCAAATAGGTCAGGATGCTGCGTTTTCCAGTGATGATATCAACCTCGGCAACCATGCCAGGGATGATTGGCAGCTTTTGAGCTCCAAACTGGGCTGTCTGTGTCCTGACCTTGATAAGATAGAAGGCGTTGCCCTTGTCGTCTGTTACGGTATCGGCACCGATGGTTTCAACGGTGGCATCTAGCCCGCCATAAATGGCGAAGTCATAGGCTGTGAATTTCACCAGCGCTTTTTGTCCAGGACTCAGGAAAGCGATATCACGAGGTTGTACTTTAGCCTCCAATAGCAAGGCATCATCCGTTGGCACAATCTCGATCACCTCCTTGCCGGGCTGGACGACACCACCGACAGTATTGAACAGGATCTGTTTTACGGTTCCGTTGACTGGTGAACGCAAGTCAGATTGTTTGACCCGGTCTTTCAGTGCAACACTTCCGGCAGTTAGTTGGCCCAACTTACCGACTGTCTCAGACATCTCGCTACGAGCCTGGTTGCGGAAGGTCAATTCCACCTCCTGGATTTTGCGGGTGGCTTCAGAGATCGCAGCCTGAACACGTGGGATCTGGGCGGCAGATGAATCTCTTTCGCCACGATAACGGGCCACATCTCGTTCGAGGCGTAATAATTCAACGTCAGAGACGGCACCAGTCCTGGCCAGTGGGCGGGTGACTTCCAGTTCCTTGGCAGTCAGTTCGTAACTTTGTTGGGCTTGATCCCGCCTGGCACGGATTTCATTCAGTTCTTGCGAGCGTTGGGTCAGTTGCTGGCGAGCCACGCCGATAGACGCATCCAGCTCAGCCTGTTTGGATTCATACAGGATACGTTCCTGTTCGACCAAATCAGGTGCTTCTTTCAAGACATCAGTGGGTGGATCAAAAGGTTTGCCATCGGCTACCGCTCGCAGGCGGGCAGCCTTGGCGGTCAGTGACAGGTATTGAGCACGATTTTCACCCAGAGAGGATGCGTAACGGGTTGGATCGATTTTCAACAAGAGCTGCCCGGCTTTGACTGACTGCCCTTCACGGACCAATATTTCGGACACCATCCCACCATCCAGGCTTTGCAAAATCTGCACGTCACGGGAGGGCACTACTTTACCTTCACCTTTGGTAACTTCATCAATGGGTGACAAGGCAGCCCACAGCAACAGGAATATCAGTGCTGCCGCGCTGGTCCAGATGATGATGTGCGAACCACGAGGCGTCTGGTGATCGATATAGTAATTGGCATCGGCAATGAAATCGGTGTCGTCGTGCAACTCGTGCTTGGCGGATAGTGACATCACCCAATCCAGCCATTTACCGACAAGGGAATAGCAGCGTTGCCAAATGGTGTGTTCCGGGCTTGGCTTGGTGTTCATGCGCCCCTCCCGATCCGGCCACGCTGCAATGCTTCGATGACCTGTTCTTTGGGCCCGTCGGCGACGATCTTACCGTTGTCCATGACGATCAATCGGTCTACCAGGTCCAGCAGTGAGGTACGGTGGGTGACCAGTACGATGGACTTGTGTTTGGCATAAATTTTCAGTTGCTGTTTGAAGCGTTCCTCACTTTGATGATCCATCGAGCTGGAGGGCTCATCCAGTAACAGCATGGGGGGGTCGCTCAAGACGGCGCGGGCAATTGCAACGGCTTGGCGCTGGCCGCCGGATAGTGATTCACCGCGCTCACCGATGGGCATGTCGAAACCGCGTGGGTGAAGGTTGGCAAATTCAGTCACACCAGCCAGACCTGCGGCAGCAATGATGCGGGCATCGTCTGAAAAAGGAGCGCCCATCGCGATGTTTTGCCGCAGCGTGCCATAAAACAGGGTGACATCTTGCGGTACATAGCCAACAGCACGGCGAAGCTCGGCAGGATCAATTTGGCGGGTATCAATGCCATCAACCAATACAGCACCTTCGCTGGGTTGATACAAGCCGAGTATCAACTTCTCAATGGTGCTTTTACCGGAACCGATCCGGCCTATGATGGCAACCTTTTCGCCAGCAACCAGCTTGAATGACACATCGCGTAGCGTGGGCGATTCTTGCCCTGGATAGCTGAAGGTGACATTGCGGAACTCGATTTCGCCTTTCAAGTGCGGGCGATGCAGAAAGGCATTTTCATCCGGCCGCTCCACCGGTGATTGCATGTGGCTTTCGACAGCCTCCAGCGACGTCCGGGCATTCTGGTATTGCATCAGCAGCCCGGCAATCAATCCCAACGGTGCCATGGCGCGGCCTGCCAGCATACTGGCGGCGATGATGCCGCCCATGGATACCTTGGCTTCAATCGCCAGATAGACACCAACCATCACAGTAACGATGGAGACCAGTTGTTGCATGAATTGCGCAAAGTTGCCTGACAGACCCGATAGCAGTTTCAAGCGCGCGCCAATTTGCGCCAGATAGACCGTGGTGCGTTCCCAAAGCCGTTGATAATAGCCTTCGGCCCCCATGACCTTGATGGTTTCCAGCCCAACCAAGGATTCCACTAATGTGGCATTGCGCTGGGCGGCGGCTCGTATGGTCAAGTCGCTGAGCTCACGCATCTTTTCCTGTGCAAACAGTGAGAACAGGACGACCAGTATCATGCCGACCAAGGGAGGTAGTACCAGCCAGGGAGAGATCCATGCGAGTGCCAGTAGAAACAATAAAACAAATGGCAAGTCGACCAAGGCTGTCAGCGTGGCGGAGGCAAAAAAATCACGGACGGTTTCAAATGCCCGCAAATTTGCAGCAAAACTGCCGACGGAGGCTGGACGGGCGTCCATGCGTATGCCTAGCACACGCTCCATGATAAGTGCCGACAGGGTTACGTCCATCCGCTTACCAGCGGTGTCGACAATATAAGCACGAACATTTTTCAGCAGGAAATCAAACAGCAACACGCCAATGACACCAATTGCCAGCACCCATAATGTTTCTTCGGCACGGTTGGGCACCACGCGGTCATACACGTTCATGGTGAACAGAGGCATAGCCAGGGCGAACAAGTTGATCAGCAAGGCGGCCAGCGTGGCATCGCGATACAGTCGCCAGTTATACCAGACAGTGCTCCAGAACCAGTGCCGCCCTTTGGCTGGATGCAGTTCCGGGGTACGAGCATCCAGTCGGAAGCGAGGACGGACAATGATGGCAATGCCGGTATATTGTCCAGTCAATTGAGCTTTAGTGACGATCTCACCAGACTCCCCGCTTTCCGGCAGGCGGACCCGAAATTTCCCATCAGGCAGGTTTTCCAGAACGAGGCAAGCCCGGCGACCATCCAGCAACAAGACGATCGGGAACAGATTCTTCGGTAGATCATCCAGGGATTGACGCAGGAAGCGTGTGGTCAGGCCGGCACGTGCCGCTGCACGTGAAAATTGCGAAGGTGGCAGCTTGTTGTCCACCAAGGAAAGGCCCGCAGCCAGTGCTTCCCGTGTCCACGGGTTGCTGTGGATATGCGTGAGGGCTGCCAAACAATCCAGCAGTGGGTCGAGATGGGTTTCGTGTTCGCTGACATGCCATGCGAACGGGTCGGATTGCGCTTTGGTATCAGTCATGTTCTTTATAAATCACGCGCCTTTCAGCGCTTACAACACATCATCATCACTCAACAACTTGAACTCGCCACGCATCTTGCTGCGCAGGCTTTTGCGGGCCAGAAGTTTCTTCTGTGCCTCATGTGGCAAATCGGTCAGGCGGATGACATTCTTATCAATCAGCACATCAATCAAATCCTCAATTACCCGAATCAGATCACTGTCCAGTGACGAAAAACCATGGTCTTCATCTTGATTGCTGAGGAAGGAATGCAACGTGGAGTCATGTGGTGAGACGAACTCAGCATGGCGATCATCCTTCAATCGGCTGACCGACAAGATGTGCCCATCCGCATCACGTGCAATATAGGGCATAGCCACTCCCTGTAAATGACTGTGGAATTCCCAAAAAGACTTTACTCTCGATTCAATACAGTATTGTTTGGATACGGTGGTTATATATAGCCGCCGTGTTGTATTGATCTTAGCAAGCGGGACGGAGCTTTGCCCGGTTACGTACGGGATTTCTGTTCCATCTGGAGTTGCGTGATATAACGTTGCAGCAGATTTTGTTGCTGTGGACTCAGTTTCAGAAACTGGCAGCCGATCCACATGATTTCCTTGCCCTGATGAAGGCGTTCGGTACGCAAATTGCGTACTTCGAGCCCAAACTGAAGCAAGCCAAAGCCAGGTAGATCAAGTGTGCAATCATCGTATTTGTCGAGCAGATTGAAATCCGGGCGTGGCGGCAAACCCAAGCACAGGCCACCCAGACTCAAATCATGTAGTGGTATATCCTGGCGACCGCTGGGGTGATCGCGGATAGTCACTTTGACTGGATTGGCAACCGGTGTCATCAAACGGAAGTATTCACGTCGTTGTAGTTTGATGATGGTAGAGGGAAATGGCACCTTGAACGCTGGCCGGCTCTGAAAATTGACCTGATGCACTTGGCCGCAGGTGAATTGATGCTTGATACCATCGGGCGTGGCTACAAACAGGTTTCGATCCGATTGTGCCAAGCGTCGGTTGACATCGGGACTGCCGGATTCATCAATGATAAAGGCTTTGCCAACCTGATCCACATCCAGAATCGACGTCAGCGAAAACTGTTGTCCCTGGCTGAAGTAGACGGCGACCAAGTCGTGTCTTGCCATCAATTGCCGTAGGGCATGGGCAATATCAAACACGGAGGTCAGTTCGAACTGACGAATGTCGATGGAATCGGCAATTGGGGCGGGCTGGGCGGGTGGGGTGGTTTCACTCATGGCAAAGCAGATATCGGCGATTAGCCAGTTTCCTTAACACGCATTCGCCAGACGGCGCTTGCAGATTAATGATGCTTCGACTTGCGTGATGAACCACGGACCCGCTTGCCGAAACTGCGAAACGTCTGTCATCAAGGGCTGTGAAAACCTGCCCTGTTCTCGTTGTTATAACATGAAACGGGCAGACAGGGCGGTGGAAGATGGATTGGGGAAAAGCACAACGCCCCAAGACGGGGCGTTGTGTTAAAGGGCGCTGACAAAACCTTTCTAGGAATATTGTGCGGTAGCTGACCGGGTTACTTGAGCTGTTTGGCTTTCAGTTCACGGCGGCGACGATGCAATACCGGCTCGGTGTAACCATTGGGCTGTTTCACACCTTCGAACACCAGCTCGCAAGCAGCCTGGAAGGCGATATTATTGTCGAAGTCAGGCGCCATGTTTTGATACAGCGGATCACTGGCATTTTGCTTGTCGACAATGGCGGCCATGCGTTTCATGACTTCCATCACCTGTGCTTCACTGCAGATGCCATGGCGCAGCCAGTTGGCAACATGCTGGCTGGAGATGCGCAAGGTGGCGCGGTCTTCCATCAGCCCGACGTTGTGGATGTCCAGCACTTTGGAGCAACCCACGCCCTGATCAACCCAGCGGACAACATAGCCAAGAATGCCCTGGCAATTGTTTTCCAGCTCGGACTGGATGTCGGCGGCCGACCAATTGGTATCCGGCGCCAACGGAATGTTGAGGATGTCATCCACGTTGACGCGGGTGCGTGCCGCCAGCTCCTTCTGACGTGCCTGGACATTCACCTGATGGTAATGCATGGCATGCAGCGTAGCGCCGGTGGGTGAGGGCACCCAGGCACAGTTGGCACCGGCTTTGGGATGACCAACTTTGGTATTGACCATTTCCGCCATCATGTCCGGTTTCGGCCACATACCTTTGCCAATCTGAGCGCGGCCAGCCAAGCCACACAAAAGACCGACGTCCACATTGGCATCTTCATAAGCCAGAATCCACTTTTCCTTCTTCATGGCTTCCTTGCGCACAACCGCGCCTGCTTCCATGGAAGTATGGATTTCATCGCCGGTACGATCCATGAAACCGGTATTGATGAAGATGGTACGTTCGCGTGCCTGGCGGATACATTCCTTCAGGTTGACGCTGGTACGGCGTTCTTCATCCATGATGCCGATTTTCAGTGTGTTACGCTTCAGGCTCAATGCGGTTTCAACACGGCTGAACAGCTCAACGGCAAAGGCGACTTCTTCCGGGCCGTGCATCTTGGGCTTCACGATATACATGGAGTCCGTACGGGAATTTTTCAGCGTGTTGGTGCCAACAATGTCATGCTTGGCGATCAACGCGGTGACCATGGCATCCATGATGCCTTCAAAGACTTCTTCACCTTTATACAAGATGGCCGGGTTGGTCATCAGATGGCCGACATTGCGCAGCAACAGTAGTGAACGTCCGTGTAACTTGAATGGCTGACCTTGCGGATTGACGAACTCGCGGTCTGGCGTCATGCGGCGGGTAACCTGCTTGCCACCTTTTTCAAACGTGTCTTCCAGCGTACCTTTCATCAGGCCCAACCAGTTGCCATAGACTTCAACTTTGTCTTCGGCATCGACTGCTGCAATTGAGTCTTCACAATCCTGAATGGTTGTGACAGCGGCTTCCAGAACCACATCTTTGACACGGGCAGGGTCGGTCTGACCAATTGCACTGTTGCCATCGATCTGGATTTCGATATGCAGATTGTTGTTTTTCAACAGAACCGACGTCGGATTGGCCGCTTCGCCGGTATAGCCGACAAATTTCTCAGGCTGTGCCAGCCCAACCTGCTCCCCACCTTTCAAGGTCACGCGTAGCTGCCCATTGGCAACTGCATACAAGGTAGCGTCATGATGACTGCCAGTGGCCAACGGGATGGCCTGATTGAGGAAGTTGCGAGCAAATTCGATAACTTTTGCGCCACGTACAGGGTTGTAGCCTTTGCCTTTTTCCGCGCCATCGACTTCGGTAATGACATCAGTGCCATATAGCGCATCATACAAACTGCCCCAGCGAGCATTGGCGGCATTCAACGCATAGCGGGCATTTTTTACCGGCACCACCAACTGTGGGCCAGCCAAGACGGCAATCTCTTCGTCCACATTTTCGGTGATGATCTGGAAGTCTTCACCTTCGGGCTGTAGATAGCCAATCTCAGTCAAAAAGCTTTTGTAGGCAGCAAAATTGAAGCTAGGGTTAGTGCGGTGCCATGCATCAATCTTGGTTTGTAGCTCGTCACGTTTGGCGAGCAGTGCTTTGTTCTTGGGTGTGAGATCAGCCAGGATCTGTTCAAAGGCTACCCAGTAGGCATTGGCATCAACACCGGTACCAGGGATGATCTGGTCGATGATGAGATCATGTAATTCCTTGGCGATCTCCAGTCCACCTTTTTGAATACGTGCAGTCATTATGCGGGCCTCGTGTTCTGCATGGCCTCATCCGCGTGGGCCATGGTGCATGCGCGATAAACAAAAAACCGCACGAGTCGCCCCGTGCGGTTTTTCAATCCGAATAAACCGTGTGGCTTAGTGGAATTGTTCTTCTTCAGTCGAACCAGTCAGGGCGGTAACTGAGGAAGCGCCACCTTGAATCACAGTGGTCACGTCATCGAAGTAGCCAGTGCCCACTTCCTGCTGGTGAGATACGAAGGTGTAGCCGCGGTCGCGTGCTGCGAATTCCGGCTCTTGCACCTTCTCAACATAAGCCGACATGCCGCGTGCAACGTAGTCTTGCGCCAGATCGTACATGTTGTACCACATGCTGTGGATGCCAGCGAGGGTGATGAACTGGTACTTGTAGCCCATTGCACCCAGCTCGCGCTGGAATTTGGCGATGGTGGCATCGTCCAGGTTCTTCTTCCAGTTGAAGGAAGGAGAGCAGTTGTAAGCCAGCATTTTGCCAGGGTGCTTGGCATGTACGGCTTCAGCGAACTTGCGAGCAAATTCCAGATCCGGTGTGCCGGTTTCGCACCATACCAAGTCAGCGTAGTCAGCATAGGCAATCGCACGGCTGATCGCTTGGTCGATACCTTTACGGGTCTTGAAGAAACCTTCTGCAGTACGTTCGCCAGTCAGGAACGGCTTGTCATTTTCGTCGCAATCGCTGGTCAGCAGGTCAGCTGCTTCAGCATCGGTACGGGCGATCACCAGTGTCGGTACGCCGTATACGTCAGCAGCTAGGCGTGCTGCGATCAATTTCTGTACGGCTTCTTGAGTCGGAACCAGTACCTTGCCACCCATGTGACCACATTTCTTCACTGAAGCCAATTGGTCTTCAAAGTGAACGCCAGCTGCGCCAGCACGGATCATCGCTTTCATCAGCTCATGCGCATTCAACACGCCGCCAAAACCTGCTTCAGCATCAGCAACGATTGGTGCGAAGTAGTCGACGAAGCCTGCATCACCACGCTCAATACCCTTGGAATGCTGAATTTCATCGGCACGGGTAAAAGCATTGTTGATGCGTTCAACCACGGTCGGTACCGAGTTCACCGGGTACAGCGATTGGTCAGGATACATCGCCATGTAGCTGTTGTTGTCAGCGGCAACTTGCCAGCCGGACAGATAAATGGCCTGAATGCCGGCTTTGACCTGTTGCATGGCTTGGCCACCAGTCAGAGCACCCAAACAGTTGACATAAGGCTGGGTATGCAGACGCTCCCACAGTTTGGCTGCGCCATGCTTGGCCAAACTGTATTCCACATGTACAGAGCCACGCAGACGCTCAACGTCTGCTGCGGTGTAGCCGCGCTTGATGCCGTTCCAGCGCTCGTTGGTGTCCCAGTCTTTCTGAATCGCTGCAATGCGTGCTTCGCGAGTAGTCATTCGATGATCCCCAAACAGAAAACAGTAGCTAACCTTTGACGCAGTGCGTCAAATCTTCATGCCACGGCGAACCGCAGCGAACACGGGATGCGCCAGAGATCTTATCTGGCCTGCTTTAGCGGGCTGTGTTGATGGACGTACCCTTTAGGCGCATAGGAATCGGGATCGACCCCACGTGTGTGACCTAAGCTTTGGTGACTCGATTATAAGCACGATGTGTGCAGTGCAGCAACCGCAAATTTCAAAATATACGATTTTTATCAATAGGGAGATACCCGATATTGATCAAACGACCGTTTGAAAGGAGTGTAGGCATTTTTTTCTATGGTAGCTATTGAAATTTTCAATGGTGCCATCATGTAAAATGGATTGTTGGCAAAACCCTATTGGTAATGAGGAATAGCAATGCAAGGCAATCACGAACTCGAGCCGAAACCTGATCAGATCAATGCCGCCGAGTCGGCTACAGACAACCAGGCGGTCGATCAGCCCGAAGTCATGCCAAGCACTGAAGAGCTGCTGCGTCAGGCAGAACTGAAGGCAAGCGAGCATCATGATGCGTGGCTGCGTGCCAAGGCCGATGCGGAAAACATCCGACGTCGTGCACATGAAGACGTTCAGAATGCGAACAAATACGCCGTTACCAAATTCGCCACCGAATTGCTGGCTGTGAAAGACAGCCTGGAAATGGCGATGAAAGACAACAGCTCGGTTGAGAACATCAAGATGGGTGTCGAAATGACGCTCAAACAGCTTGTCAGCGCGTTTGAAAAGTTTCAGGTCGTGGAAATCAATCCGGAAGGCCAAAAGCTTGATCCGCACAAGCATCAGGCAATCAGCGTGGTGCCGGCTGACGTTGAACCCAATACCGTGGTGAGCGTGATGCAAAAGGGCTACATGCTGGCTGATCGCGTGATCCGCCCTGCGATGGTCGTGGTATCCAAGGCCAAGGAATAAACCTCGAAAAAAGGGGCTTGAAAAGCAAAAAGTGCGCCCCATTTTCGGATTATGGTTATTTGAATCAATGTCGACGTTGAAGACGGCGGCAGCAAGAAAGGATAAAACACATGGGCAAGATTATTGGTATTGACTTGGGCACCACGAACTCGTGCGTATCCGTAATGGAAAACGGCCAGCCGAAGGTTATCGAAAACTCCGAAGGCGCACGTACCACACCGTCGATCATTGCTTATCAGGAAGATGGCGAAATTCTGGTTGGTGCACCTGCCAAGCGTCAGGCTGTTACCAATCCCCGTAATACCCTGTTCGCGGTCAAGCGCCTGATTGGCCGCCGTTTTGAAGAAAAGGAAGTTCAAAAGGACATCGACCTGATGCCTTATGAAATCCTGAAGGCTGACAATGGCGATGCCTGGGTAAAAGTACGTGACAAGAAGCTTGCACCGCCGCAAGTTTCCGCTGAAGTACTGCGCAAGATGAAGAAAACCGCTGAAGACTACTTGGGGGAAGAAGTCACCGAGGCGGTCATTACCGTACCGGCTTACTTCAACGACAGCCAACGCCAAGCGACCAAGGATGCTGGCCGCATCGCCGGTCTGGAAGTGAAGCGCATCATCAACGAACCGACTGCTGCGGCACTGGCATTTGGCCTAGACAAGAAAGAGGGTGACCGCAAGATCGCCGTCTATGACTTGGGTGGCGGTACCTTCGATATCTCGATCATCGAAATCGCGGAACTGGATGGCGAACACCAATTTGAAGTGCTGTCGACCAACGGTGATACCTTCCTGGGTGGTGAGGATTTTGACCAACGCATCATTGATTACATCATCGGCGAATTCAAGAAAGAATCCGGCGTTGATCTGAAGCAAGACGTACTGGCGCTGCAACGCCTGAAGGAAGCGGCTGAGAAGGCGAAGATTGAGCTGTCCTCCAGCCAGCAGACCGAAGTCAACCTGCCTTACATCACTGCAGATGCCACCGGTCCGAAGCACTTGGCCGTTAAAATCACCCGTGCCAAGTTCGAAGCGCTGGTGGAAGACCTAATCGAGCGTTCGATTGCGCCTTGCAGCGTCGCAATCAAGGATGCCGGCCTGAAGGTCAGCGACATCGACGACGTCATTCTGGTCGGTGGTCAGACCCGTATGCCGAAAGTTCAGGAGAAGGTGAAGGAGTTCTTCGGTAAGGAACCGCGCCGTGACGTGAACCCTGATGAAGCTGTTGCTGTGGGCGCTGCGATTCAAGGTGGCGTGCTGAAGGGTGATGTGAAGGACGTATTGTTGCTGGACGTGACGCCGTTGAGCCTGGGTATTGAAACCCTGGGTGGCGTGATGACCAAGCTGATCCAGAAGAACACCACCATTCCGACCAAGGCATCGCAAGTGTTCTCGACCGCTGACGATAACCAAAGCGCCGTGACCATTCACGTGTTGCAAGGTGAGCGTGAGAAGGCCATGGGCAACAAGAGCCTGGGCCAGTTCAACCTGGAAGGTATCCCGGCTGCACCGCGTGGTATGCCGCAAATTGAAGTGATCTTCGATATCGACGCCAACGGTATTTTGCATGTGTCCGCCAAGGACAAGGCAACTGGCAAGGAAAACAAGATCACCATCAAAGCGAATTCCGGTCTGTCGGAAGAAGAAATCCAAGGCATGGTGCGTGATGCGGAAGCCCACGCTGACGAAGACAAGAAGCTGATCGAGCTGGTACAAGCTCGCAACCAGTTGGATGCATTGATCCACTCGGTGAAGAAGTCCCTGACCGAATACGGTGACAAGATCGGTGCCGACGACAAGGCGAAGATCGAAGCCGCTCTGAAAGATGCTGAAAGCGTTGTGAAGAGTGATGACAAGGTCGAAATCGATGCTAAGTCGGAAGCATTGTCAACAGCAGCCCATAAGCTGGCTGAGCAGATGTATGCCGATCAACAACCGCAGGGTGGCGCACAACAACAGCCTGGCAGTGAAGCCAGTGGCAAGGGTGACGACGGCAATGTAGTCGACGCTGAGTTTGAAGAAGTGAAGAAGGGCTGATCCCATTATCAAGGGTTGCAAGGTTTCAATAATACTGCAGCCCTGATGGGGATGCATCTCGACAGGCCATCTGATGGATGCCGCCTGAATAGGCCGGATTGAGCTTGCCGAGTAGGCAGTAAGCTCGATTCGGCCGTTTTCATGTCATTCGTATGGCATGACATATTGGTATGGCGATATTCACTTTGCTGGTACAGTGATTGCCGGCGAATTGTTATAGGCGCACGATTACGTGTCTATGCGCATCGCCAAGGATGGGCAAGGTACGCCACGTAGCTTGCCATATCGGTATAAGACCGTGAAGTCCACAGGGTTGTGCAACCGTTGGCAAAATACTGAAGTGCTGTCGGCACAGTAAAGAATTAAGTGCGCAAGTGGCGGCGCAAGGAGAATCCATTGATGCAACGAATCAGCTTTCCACCTCGTGGGCCTTTTCTAGATGCTTTGAAGGCGCGGGTGGATACCTATTTTGCTGAATCAGGCCAACGCCAGACAGGTAACTGGCGCTTGTATCTGAAAACCTTATTTGCCTATGGCCTGGCAATCGGCAGTTATGTGATGCTGGTATGGGGTGTCGATCACTGGTGGTCAGCTTTGTTGGCTGCGTTCTGCTTGGTGCAGGGTTATGTCTTGATTGCCTTCAACGTCATGCATGATGGTGCGCATGGTAGCTACTCCACAAAACGTTGGTTGAATTGGGTGATGGGTGCCAGCATGGATGTGATCGGTGGCAGTCAGATGCTGTGGCGGCAAAAGCACAACATGCTGCATCACACTTATACCAATGTGGAGGGTAAGGACGACGATATTGCCATTGGTGCGTTGATGCGTTTGTCGCCGCATCAGCCATGGAAACCCTGGCATCGTCTACAGCAATGGTATGCGCCAGTATTGTATAGCCTGTTGACTTTGTATTGGATGTTGTTCAGCGACTGGCAGAAGATGGTCACCGGCCGGATTGGCGATACGCCGCTACAACATCGGGCTTGGTGGGAGACGCCCTATTTTGTGCTGACCAAGGTGATCTATCTGGGTTACACCCTGGTGCTGCCAATGATGTTCCATCCGATGTGGTTGGTGGTGTTGTGCTTTGTCGGGATGCATCTCCTGTTTGGTTTTACACTGTCGATCGTCTTTCAGTTGGCACATACCGTAGAGGGGGCCGCCTTCCTACAGCCAGATGGCAATGGCAAGATGCAGGATGAATGGGCGGTGCACCAAGTTCGGACCACGGCGGATTTTGCGCCCAAAAGCTGGCTCGCAACTTTTTATATGGGTGGTTTAAATTTTCAGGTTGAACACCATTTATTCCACAAGGTTAGCCATGTGCATTACCCGGCACTGAGCCGAATCGTGCGTGAAACCTGCGCAGAGTTCGACGTGCCGTATCACAGTTTTGCTTCGGTAGGGATGGCGTTGAAGGCGCACTTCCGATTCCTGCGGCGAATGGGGCAACAGCCCGCAATGGCGTGACAACAGGCGCAAGCACGGCTTGCGTTGCAAAGTAATGTAAGGTGACACGAGACATGTCAAAGAAAGACTTTTACGAAATTCTGGGCGTCAATCGCGATGCATCCGAAGATGACATCAAGAAAGCCTATCGCAAGTTGGCGATGAAGTATCACCCGGATCGCAATCCAGACAATCCGCAGGCTGAAGAAAAGTTCAAGGAAGCCAAAGAGGCTTACGAGATCCTGTCTGATAGTCAAAAGCGGGCCGCTTATGACCAATACGGCCATGCGGGGGTCGATCCGCAGGCTGGCATGGGAGGCGGTGGTGCAGGTTTTGGCAGTTTTGCCGATGCATTTGGCGATATCTTTGGCGATATCTTTGGTGGCGGTGGTGGCCGAGGTGGTCGCTCCAATGTTTATCGTGGTGCCGATCTTCGCTACAACCTGGAAATTACGCTGGAAGAAGCTGCGCGTGGGTGTGACAAGCAGATTCGCATTCCTACCATGGATGAATGCAAGACCTGTGAGGGTTCTGGTGCCAAGCCAGGGACACAGGCCAAAACCTGCTCGACCTGTGGTGGTCACGGTCAAGTCCGTATGCAGCAAGGCTTCTTCTCGATTCAGCAAACCTGCCCGACATGTCATGGTACCGGTAAGGTCATTCCCGACCCGTGTCGAGATTGCCATGGTGCGGGCCGTGTGAAGTCGCACAAGACTTTGTCCGTGAAGATTCCGCCCGGTATTGATGAGGGTGACCGCATTCGCCTGGCGGGTGAAGGCGAGCATGGTACCAATGGTGGTCCAAGTGGCGATCTGTATGTGCAAATGCATATCAAGCCGCACTCGGTGTTCCAGCGCGATGGGGTCGACCTGCATTGTGAGATGCCGATTAGTTTCTCCACAGCCGCATTGGGTGGAGAAATTGAAATCCCGACACTGGATGGTGCGGCGAAGATCAAGATTCCGACAGAGACTCAATCTGGCAAGGTATTCCGTTTGCGTGGAAAAGGGATCAAACCAGTACGCGGTTCCATTCCAGGTGACCTGATGTGCCACGTGGTAGTGGAGACCCCGGTGAACCTGACCGAGCGTCAGAAGGAACTGCTGCGTGAGTTGGAAGCGATCTCGCAGGGAGATTCGGAAACACACAATCCACGTGCCAAGTCGTGGATGAACAAGGTTAAGGAATTCTTCAGCTGAGTTTACCTGACACTGAGTGTGACAAAGGCCCATTTCTGGGCCTTTGTTGTTTTAGGGTGGATGGCATTGTTCGCCGCCTACCTACTCTTCATCGACTTTCAGCATGGCATCTGCCTCAATAACGGGTAGATAGCGGTGAAAAATCCTTTACAGCGTGCCATCCTGTTGCATCTGCGGGATCAGCTTTTTCCATTCCTGCGCCTAGGTGTCACTGAAGTGTTGTTGGGCTAATGCAAGACCCGATGGCAATGGTTTTTCATTCGGTAGCACATCCAGAATACGCACCGCAACAGTTAATCCTGTCTCACTTAGATAGCGAACATAGCTTGTGAGTGTAGCGAACAATCCATCGATACAGCGTAAGGCCAGCCGTTTATATAAATGTAGCTAATGTGATCCTGTCTTGTTGGGCTTTTCCTGAATGGGATCAAAGTGATCTGCACACCAGCAAATAATTGTCGATGGCGCCTACTGTGACGTGACGCCGGTCGATAGTATCAACCGTAGCGGCGTTGGATGATCTGAAAAATATACTGTTGTCATGATTGAGCAAGATGGGCTATGCTTCGGCTAATACGTTTGTGGTAAAATATCCCACATATTGATTGATGGAGTGAGCTGAATCATGTCCAGTTACGACGAACACTATGCAGTAGAGCCGGCATTGTTCGGCATGCCCTATCCTGAATTCGCCAAATTGGTAGCTACTTTCCCACCGACAGGGAATGCGCTGGATCTGGGGTGCGGACAAGGTAGAGACGCGTTGTTACTGGCACGACATGGTTTGCAGGTGACTGCAATGGACACTTCTGCCGTGGGTGTGGCGCAGATGGTGTCCCAAGCAATGGAACAAGGTTTGCAGGTGCGAGGGATGGTCGGTGACGCTTTTGATTTTCTGCCACCACAGAGCTATGACGTGATTGTACTGAACGGCATACTTCATTTTGGCGAAGATTGGGAGCGTGAGTTGGAGCTGCTGGAACGGCTGGTCTGGCATACTCGGGCTGGTGGGCATCTATGCCTGTTCATGCATCGGGTGACGGCAAATGAACGGCGTTTGCGAAACTTTTACCGCCAACTGGGTGACGGCTGGCGGATCGTGAATCAGTCATACATCGATTTTGTTTATCAAGAGCAATCAACCCAATACCAATCCAATATCGAACTGTTCATGTTCGTTATCCAGCGTAATCCAGTCACAGTATGACCGGTTATCAGTCGATCCGTTCGCGAGCAGCGCTTGACCTTCGATCCTGAGGTCTCTGGATCGGGTTTTTGTGCTGGCGACACCCATCATGCAGGTTATACCGCAGCGCCTGGATGCTACTCAGGCGCTGAAGGACTTGAGTTTATCGCCGTCGAACCTGCTGTGAATGGTTGAAAGCCACGATGCCAAACGTAGGCAGTCAGATATCGGGCACTAGCTGGTCAATCATTCAGCAACGTTTCCCAGCCTCGCATCTGTTCGCAAACCTCAGGTAATTCTTCGAAGATCCGCTCGACAGGTAAGCCAAGCCGTTGTGCGACGACTGTTGGAAAATTTGACCGCAATTCTGCAGTATCGGTATCGCTGAGTACGCCGTGCATCAGATATTCCGCGATATGTACCAGGCCGGCCAATGCTGAGAAGGGTTCACCATCCATCGGGGCTGCGTGCATACGAATGGCTGCCTGGATATGATCAGGGAAATTCCAGCGTCGGGCCAGTTCGGCACCGACTTCGGCGTGATCGAAGCCAAAAGTATTCTGTTCACACTGAATGCGGTTGGCGCCTCCTTTCACCAAACGATCGATATCGGATTCATCCTTTGGGTTGGCCAGCCGCATCAGTAGCTGGCCAATGGTGTGCATCAAGCCGGCAGTAAAAGCAACTTCTCCGTTCAGCTTGGCCAATTTGGCCAACCATTTCGATAAGTTGCCGACAGATAGATTGCCGATCCAGTACTGTTTGCTGTCGAAATTCGCAATACGAACCTTCATGCCTGCCAAGCCCGATGCAATCACCAAAGTACGTAGCTTGTCGAACCCGAGTACCACCACGGCGTCCTCGATTGAGCCGATTTGCCGCGGCGCACCAAAGTGGGCTGTGTTGGCAAGGCGCAGTACTTTGGCGGAGATGGTCTGGTCCCGGCTGATGGTTTTGGCCAACTGGTCGATATCCAGATCTTCCTTGTCAAAGCTGGCAATGAGTTCTTGTACCACGCTGGGAATGGTTGGCATTTCATGAAGGTGATCGAATACGGCGTCCATTTTCATGATGGGCGTCTCCTGATTGGCAATGAGATGGACAAGTTTTCAGCATAGACGACCCATCGCTGAAAATCGTCAAGGTCTGTGCAATTGGTCAGCTGCCCATAACCAGTTCTACAAAAAAGCCACCTTCTTGCAGTGCGGATGGTCCGCAGTCTGGATGGCGGTCATGCAAAAGGGCAGATGTGTGATTACTCGGAAGTCATGGCTTGGTGGTGTGTCTGGCAGGTGAAACTTGTGTCAACAGCACCTATGATTTGGAGTAAGATTCGCGCCTTTATTTGCTCCGCAGGATACCGATCATCATGCAACGCGTCGTCATCAGTGGCACAGGCCTTCATATTCCGCCTTTTCAAGTGACCAATGAAGAATTGGTGGCTGCTTTCAACGAATATGCACGTCGCTTCAATGAGGCGAATCGGGAAAAGATCGAAGCAGGTACGCTGGTGGCCATGGAGCCGTCCAGTGTGGAATTCATCGAAAAGGCATCCGGCATCAAGCGACGCTATGTAGTTGAGAAAGCAGGTGTTCTGGATCCGGAACGCATGTATCCACATGTGCCGGAGCGTAGCAATGATGTGTTGTCTTTGCAGGCCGAGATGGCAGTGGCAGCCGCCAAACAGGCGCTGGAGCATGCCGGCAAGGCCCCGCAGGATATCGATGCCGTGATCGTCGCGTGTTCCAATATGCAGCGGGCTTATCCCGCCATGGCAATCGAAGTGCAGAACGCCTTGGGTTGTGGGGGGTATGCATTTGATATGAATGTGGCGTGTTCGTCAGCCACCTTTGGTATCGAGCAGGCTACCAATGCCATCAAATCGGGTACTGCCCGGGCGGTATTGGTCATCAACCCGGAGATTTGTTCCGCACATCTGGAGTTCCGTGATCGCGATTGCCATTTCATCTTCGGTGATGTTTGCACCGCAATGGTGGTTGAGGCGGAGCATACAGCCTGTCCTGGCAGTTTCGAGATTCTGGGCACTAGGCTGGCTACCCAGTTCTCCAACAACATTCGTAACAACTTCGGCTTCATGAATCGATTTGACGAATCGGGAATCGGTGCACGTGACAAGTTGTTCATGCAGGAAGGTCGCAAGGTATTTAAAGAAGTCTGTCCAATGGTGGCTGATCATATCGGCGGGCATCTAGGTACGCTGGAACTGGCACCAACCGACGTCAAGCGATACTGGTTGCATCAGGCAAATCTGAGCATGAACCAACTGATTGTCCGCAAATTGTTGGGGCGAGACGCGACTGAGCAAGAGGCACCAGTGATCCTCGATGAATTCGCCAATACGAGCTCGGCGGGTTCCATCATCGCTTTCCATCGCCATCATGAGGACCTGCAGCCGGGTGAGGTGGGCGTGATTTCATCATTCGGAGCGGGATACTCGGTGGGTAGTGTCGTACTTCGCCGTTTATGACATATTCACAACGGTTGAACAAAAAGCCGCGTATTGACGCGGCTTTTTTCTTTTCCTGTGTAAATGGCCTCACGTAGAATCAGCCACTCACGAAGGCTAGAGGCGGGATCGGGTGCGAAACAAGGTTTGGGTAATCGGGTTGGTGGCGTTGATCGGTGGCGGCACAGCGCCTGCCATGGCAGCTGATTTTGCTTATGAAGTCGAGATTGATAGCCCGGATGGCACACTGCAAGGCCTGCTGGAAAAACATCTGGATATCATGCGTTATCGCGACAGCGAACTGATGACACCTGAGCAATTGCGTCGCCTGTATCGGGATATGCCTAAGCAGGCAGCCGATCTGTTGGCTACGGAAGGTTACTTGTCACCCACATTTGAGCCTGAGCTGGATGACCGTAAAACGCCTTGGCAAGTGAAGCTGAGAGTGGTAACAGGTCAGCCTGCTGAAATTGCCGATGTCACCATTTCGTTGACAGGCGCCGTGCTTAACGAGCCGGATGGCGAAGTGCGGCAACGTCGGATTATTCGAGGCTGGTCGCTGAAAAAAGGTGAGCGATTCCGCCAGGCCGACTGGGACACTGCCAAACGTGGTGGCCTGCAAGGATTACTGGTGAATCGGTTTCCGTCAGCCAGTATTGCCGACAGCGAAGCCTTGATTGATCCCGCCACCAGTAGTGCCAAACTCCGGGTGGTTTATGATAGTGGGCCACGGTTTACCTTGGGTGAATTGAAAGTAGTGGGCCTGAAACGTTATCCGCGCAGCCTGATCGATAACTTGTGGGCGCAAGAACCAGGTGAACCTTACGACTACGCTCAAATCACTGAATTCCAGTCCACTTTGCAGTCCACTCCGTATTTTGATTCAGTGTATGTGGACGTCGATATCGACCCGACTCATGCCGAACTTGCACCGGTTACAGTTACGGTCAAGGAAGCGCCAGTACAGAAAATTGGCGTGGGGCTGGGTTACGGCACCGACAAAGGTATCCGTACTGAATTGGATTACCGTTATAACAATCTGCTGGAAAAAGGCTGGCTGTATCGGGCGCGTGTAGCGGTGGAACGAGAGCAGCAAGAGGTCGAAACCGGTATTGACTTCCCACGCAATGAACGTGGCTACTACGATGGGGTGTTCATTCGCAATCGACGCAGCGAAACGCAGGGTTTGCAGCTCAACAAGACCGAACTGGGCGCGTCCCGTACTCGGACACGCGCTGGTATCGGTTTGACGTATCAAGTGAACTACCTGATCGAGCGTTCACAGTTGGGGGAGGAACGTGATACCAATCGAGCTCTGACTCTGGGCTACAAATGGGTACGCCGCGATGTCGACAATCTACTTGATCCGCGGCGAGGTAATGTATTGGAACTGCAATTGGCTGGTGCCGCACGTGGCATGTTGTCTGATACCAGTTTTGTGCGTGGCTACGCTCGTGCAGCATTGTATTGGCCACTGGGCAGGCAGTTTCTACTGCAGATGCGTGGCGAAATTGGTCAAGTGGTGGCACAAAACGTAGACCGGGTACCACGTGATTGGTTGTTCCGTGTCGGTGGCTCCGGTTCGGTGCGTGGTTATGCCTTTGAAAGCCTGGGTGTGCCTGTAGATGGCGGCATACAGCCAGGTGACGTAATGGCGACCGTATCAGTCGAGTTACAACGTCGGATTGTGAAAAACTGGCGGGCTGCCGTTTTTATGGATGCGGGTAATGCCAGTAACTCTTGGGATGGATTTACCTTGCAACGAGGCTATGGTGTCGGGGCTCGTTATCAAAGCAAGGTGGGATTGTTTGCGCTGGATCTTGGCTATGGCGAGGCAGTACGTAAATGGCGTTTGCACGCCTCGTTAGGAATTGCGTTCTGACATGATGACCGATACTCCGCCTGTTACAACGCCACCATCACGGTTAAAACGAATCTGGCACCATAGCTGGCGTACGATTGCCTGGCTGCTGATCGTGCTGATGATATTGGTCGGTCTGCTGATTGGGTTGACTACCACTACACCCGGGTTGAATCTATTGGTCGGTGCGGTCAATCGCCTGAGTGGTGGCCTGGTCAGCATCAATGGGCTACAAGGCTCGCTTTGGCAGAGCTTGCAGTTGGATGAGCTCAAAATTGCCAGTGGCAAAACCCGTATTCAACTGAACAAAGCGACATTGACCTGGCATCCGACCAAGTTGCTGCAAGGTGCGTTGGCAGTAGATGCGCTGTCGGTCGATATGCTGATCCTGGATCTGCCACCCAGCAACGAACCTACCATCTTCCCCAGTTCATTACGGGCACCACTGGCCATTCATGCCAAGTCCGTATCACTCAATCAATTGAAGCTGGTCCAGGAAAACCTGGTGCTATCGCACTTGGTAGCAAGCCTGAACAGCACCGGAGTACAGCATGAGCTCAAGCTGAATTCACTGACCAGTCAATGGGGAGCATTGAATGGCAAGCTATCTGTGAATGGTGATGCGCCCTATGTTTTGTCCGGTGAAATCACGGGCAAAGGTGGCTTGGGTGAGCACCCGATTCAACTGGAGGCGAGACTGCGTGGTGACTTGAAATCATTGCAAGTGGCATTGGCCGGGCACAGTGGCCAAGCCAAAATGCTGTTGGATGCTCAGTTGGCACCCTTTGCCAGTTCACCACCTGCAATGGTGCATTCGTTACGAGGTCGGCTGCATGATATTGATTTACCCAGTTGGGTACCTGGTGCGCCAAAGGCGTTGCTGAATGGCTTGGTCTATGTCGAACCCCATCGAACCGGATGGCGTGGCAAGATCGATTTTGAAAACCGGCAGGCAGGCACGGTTGATGCCGGTGCCATTCCAGTTGATCGTCTGGTTGGTGGGCTAGGCTATGACTCAGGTACTCTGCAGGCCAATGGGCTGGTGGTCCATCGCAGTAATGGCAACCTGCGATTGAATGGTACGTTGTCAGAAGCCAAGTTGGCGTTGGAAGGTATTGCCAGCAAACTGGATACCAAGACATTGCACCAAGCACTCAAGCCAACTGCAATCAATGGAACGTTGAAGCTCTCGGGCTCTGTATCTGCACCGGCATTGATGGTTGATCTGACCGACGCATTGCTGGCATTGCAGGCAGATCTGCTATGGCAACGTCAGGGTAAGGCGCCAGCATTGATCGTCAAACACGCCAAGCTGACCCATGAGGCTGGCCGGGCCGAATTGACCGGCCAACTTGGGCTGGATGCACAAAAGGCATTCCAGGCCAAGCTGGAGCTGGATCATTTCAAACCCCAGGCATTGGCACAGGTGCCCCCTGCAGATATCAACCTGACTGCCGATGTGGCTGGTGCCTTGACGCCGGGGTGGTCGCTGGTGGGTCAATTCAATTTACTGGAAAGCAAGTTGGGGAGCCTGATGGTGAAAGGGCAAGGCACCATCAAGGCACTGGCCGATCGCATTGAACAAGTACAGTTGGCGCTGACCGCGGGCACCAATCAATTGACGATCAATGGAGCGCTAGGTGAATCCAGCGATACATTGCAATTGGTGTTGCAGGCACCAGATTTGAATCTGCCTGAATACCAAATGACCGGTGCCGTATCCGTCAATGCTAAATTGACTGGTGCGATGAATCGTCCCTCTCTGATAGCAGCAGCCACTGCACAGCGCCTTCGACTGCCGGGTGATGTTCAGATCGCCTATCTGGCGAGCCAAGCCAAGCTGGAGGCAGAAGCAGGTGGGCGGCTTGACGCCCAATTGACTGCTGATGGGATTGCGCTGGCAGGTAAGCAACTGAATAGTGTGCAATTCAAATTGGATGGTACCCGTGCCCAACATCACGCCAGCTTGGCCATCAACGGCCAACTGGCCGCTGTGCCCGTTAACTTGAGGCTGGTAGCAACAGGGGCTTTGTCACAAGAGGGCGAGTGGCAGGGAATGGTGAATGAGTTGGAGAATACTGGTCTGTATGCGATCAAGCTGTTGGCACCACTCCCACTCACTGCCAATACCCAACGCGTGGCGCTGCAATCCGCTTCGTTCAACGTGCTGGGCAGCCCAGTGCAGCTGGAAAAACTGATTTGGCAGCCACAAGGGTTGGAAGTGGCAGGCCAGGGGCAATTGGATACGGCGCGGTTGTTGGCATTGACTGAACAGAATCTTCCAATCAAATCCAGCCTGGTGCTGGATGCGCGCTGGCAACTGGTATTGGGCCAGCATCTGGATGGTACATTGGTACTGAAGCGTAGGCAGGGCGATCTGGTGCTGACCGAAGCAGGTACCGAAGAGGGTATGCCATTGCACTTGAGTGGTACTCAAGTTGAATTGCAGTTGCGACAAGATTTGCTGAATGTAGTTGCCGATATCACCTCTACCTCGCTTGGCGGTCTCAAGGCCAAAGCCGATGGCGCTTTGGCCAACACCGAAACAGGGTGGGGGGTGGCCAGAACGGTACCGCTGCGTTGGCGGGTAGATGGTGAAATGGCCTCGATTGCTTGGGTCGGCCCATTGCTGGGGCCAATGGTACGAACAGCTGGCCGAGTGGCATTGGATGTAACCGGTGAGCAGATTGGCAGTCGTCTGCAACTGGGCGGATGGGTGCATGGCAATGATCTGGTATTGAACGATCCGGATCGTGGACTTTCCTTCAAGGAAGGGTTGTTACGTGCCGAGCTGCAGCAGGATCAACTGCTACTGAAAGATCTGCTTCTGAAGGCGGGGAAAGGCCAACTTAGCGGTAGTGGTACGTTGGCATTATCTGCCGATGCACCTTCCGCCAATTTGATGGTCAAGGCTGAGCGTTTCGCTGTCTTGACCCGTCCTGACCGGCAACTGGTGATCAGTGGAACAGGCCAGATGCGGCTGGAGCGCAATGAACTTCATCTGGATGCGAAGCTGAAGGCAGACGAAGGTCTGTTCCTAGCAGATAAAAGTGATTCACCCACATTGGGGAATGATGTGGTCATTGTTGGCCGTACCAGCAACAAACCCAAAGCAGGTTCGGCAATGCCGGTATTTTTGACGGCAGGGTTTGATCTGGGTGACAAGCTGAAAGTGCAAGGCTTTGGGTTAGACGCTACCTTGGGCGGTGCCTTGATTGTCAAAGCAACGCCGCGCCGACCACTTTCCGCCAGTGGTACTGTCCAAGTCGAAAAAGGCCGATATGCTGCCTATGGACAAAAGCTGGTCGTCACCCGCGGATTGGTCAATTTCCAAGGCCCGCTCGATAACCCAAGCCTGGATATTCTAGCTGTGCGTGAAAACCTGCAGGTCGAAGTGGGGGTACAGGTCGCGGGCACAGCACAAGCACCACGGGTGACGCTCTATTCCGATACGCCCATGCCGGATACGGAAAAGGTGTCCTGGCTGGTGCTGGGGCATTCCGGCGCCAATATGAGTCAGGGGGACGCGGGTGCTTTGCTACTGGCGGCCAGTGGCTTGCTGGGTGGTGATTCGGCCAACTCGTTTGCCAAAACCTTGGCAGAAACCTTCGGTCTGGACGAAATCGGGGTGGGTTCAGGTTCTGGCACTAATAAACAAACTGCCAACGGTGAGGGAGGAGCGCAAGGGCTGTCGTTGAATACCCAGGTGATTACCTTGGGCAAGCGACTATCCGATCGCGTCTACCTGGCTTACGAGCAAGGTCTGACAGGCGCCAGCGCTGCGCTGAAACTGACCTATCAGATCAGTAAGCGCCTATCAGTAGTGGCACGAGCGGGTCAGCGCGAAACGCATGTTGATGTTCAGTTTACGCACCGATTCGATACATTGGGTGATCAATAACTGTGCGTCAATACAGTAGCTTGCCGATGCTGCACTGCACGATGTGTGATCGATGCAACAAACCCATGCATGCGGCTACCCGATTGACGTTGAGCATGTTAGTGTAGCGCCCGTGACAACGCGGCACACGGTGCCCGGAGATTGTCCAAACCTGCAGCAGCGCCGTCAGGCGATTGTGTTGTTTGCAGCAGGAAAATGTTGTCGGATCAAATGTTTCCGTCGTACTTGCCCAAACTGGATCACACATTGCTTGAAAGCGGCCATGTCGCAAGGATCTTCTCTGGTGACATCGGTATTACATAATTCAAGTCTGAGAGGAAAGAGATGCAAAACCGACTTCTGAAACTGGCCATTGCGGCTGCCTTGGCTTGCGGCGCCACCCAAAGCTATGCTGCCGGAAAAACGCTCGTGTTCTGCTCTGAAGCCAGCCCGGAAGGTTTCGATCCTGGCCCCTACACGTCCGGCACGACATTCGATGCCTCTGCCGAGACCATCTACAACCGCCTGGTTGAGTTTGAGCGCGGCAGCACTAAGGTGCAGCCTGGTCTGGCTGAAAGTTGGGAGGTTTCTCCGGACGGTCTGGTTTACACCTTCAAACTGCGCAAAGGTGTGAAGTTCCACAGCAGTGAAAGCTTCAAACCGACCCGTGAATTCAATGCCGATGACGTGGTGTTCACTTTCACCCGCATGATCGACAAGGATCAACCATTCCGTAAAGCCATGCCGGTCGAATTCCCCTATGCCTCCGATATGGGCATGGATGCGAACATCACCAAAGTGGAAAAGGTTGATCCATACACCGTCAAGTTCACGTTGAAAAAGATTGATGCGCCGTTCATCCAGAATCTGGCTATGAGCTTTGCGTCGATTCTGTCTGCCGAGTATGCGGACAAATTGCTGAAGGATGGCAAGCCACAGCTACTGAATCAGCAACCAATCGGTACTGGTCCGTTCGTATTCAAGAGTTACCAGAAAGATGCCGCCATTCGCTATGACGCGAACAAGGATTACTGGCGCAAAGGTGAGGTCAAACTCGACAAGCTGATCTTCGCCATTACCACTGATGCCAACACCCGTATGCAAAAGCTGAAGGCAGGCGAGTGCCACCTGACCGTCTTCCCTCGTCCGGCCGATTTGGCTGTGCTGAAGGCAGATCCGAAGCTGGTAGTGCCAAGCCAGGCTGGTTTCAACCTGGGTTACCTGGCCTACAACGTGAAGCATAAACCGCTGGATAAGGCCGAAGTCCGTCAGGCGCTGGAGATGGCAATCAACAAGAAAGCCATCATTGATGCGGTATACCAGGGTGCCGGCCAGCCGGCTACCAACCCAATGCCACCGACCCAGTGGTCTTATGACAAAGGCCTGAAGGATGTGGGTTACAGCCCGGAAAAGGCCAAGGAAATGCTGAAGAAGGCGGGCGTGGCTGACGGTACTGAAATCACCCTATGGGCAATGCCGGTTCAGCGCCCGTATAACCCGAATGCCAAGTTGATGGCAGAAATGATTCAGGCAGACTGGGCCAAGGTTGGCATCAAGGGCAAGATCACCACTTACGAGTGGGGTGAGTACCTGAAGCGTGGCAAGGCGGGTGAGCACGACACCATGCTGGTAGGCTGGACTGGTGATAATGGAGATCCGGACAACTGGTTGGGTGTCAACCTGGGTTGTGAAGCAGTGGGCGGGAACAACTATGCGCAGTGGTGCAATAAGGAATTCGATGATCTGATCGTCAAAGGTAAGCAAACCACTGACCCCAAGAAGCGTACCGAGTTTTACACCAAGGCTCAGCAAATCTTCAAGAAGGAGCTGCCTTGGACCACCGTTGCCCACTCGACTGTCTATCAGCCGATGCGCAAGGAAGTGGACGGCTTCAAAATCAGCCCGTTTGGTCTCAACAGCTTCTACGGCGTTAGCCTGAAGTAATGCGTACCTGACGGGGCTCAATCAGGACGGGTGTGAACCCGTCCTTTTTTCATCACACAAGCCCGACAGGGCGAAAAAAACATACAGGATTGAGAGAAGCATGATGAAAAACAAAACAATGCTCGCTATGGCGATCACAGCTGGGTTGACAATCGGGGCGCAAGCCCATGCGGCCAAGGTATTGACAGTCTGCACCGAGGCCAGCCCGGAAGGTTTCGATATTTCCCAATACACCGCCGCTGTTACGGCTGATGCCACCTCAGAAGCCATTCATAACCGGTTGGTCGAATTCGAGCGGGGATCAACCAAAGTTGTACCTGGACTGGCTGAGAAGTGGGACATCTCCAAGGATGGGCTGGTCTACACCTTTACATTGCGTAAAGGTGTGAAGTTCCACACTACCGAGTATTTTAAACCGACTCGCGAATTCAATGCCGATGATGTGCTATGGACATTCAATCGCATGCTGGACAAAAACCATCCTTGGTTCAAGGTCAGCACACGCGGTTACCCTTATGCGGAAAGTATGGAATTTCCGACATTGGTGAAATCGATTGAGAAGGTTGATCCCTACACCGTCAAATTTACGCTGAATCAACCAGAAGCCCCATTCCTGGCTGATCTGGCGATGGGTTTTGCCTCTATTTTTTCAGCTGAGTATGGTGATCAGCTCTTGAAGGCTGGTAAGACTCAACAACTGAATCAATTACCAATCGGTACTGGCCCGTTCGTTTTCAGGCGCTATGAGAAAGACGCCCAGATCCGTTTTGATGCGCACAAGGATTACTGGAAAGGTAAGGCAGCGGCTGACAAGCTGATTTTCGCAATTTCCCCTGATACGTCGGTCCGTATCCAGAAACTCAAAGCAGGTGAATGCCAGATTGCCTTGTATCCGTTGCCCAATGATGTGGCCAATCTGCGTAAGGATCCCAAGATCAGGGTTGACGAACTGAATGCGCTGATGACGGCCTATTTGGCCTTCAACATGGAGCATAAGCCCTACGAAAAGAAAGAAGTCCGTCAGGCAATTTCGATGGGGTTCGACAAGAAGTCCTATATCAAAGCATTGTTTGGCGAGGCGGCCAGCCCGGCGATCAATCCGTTTCCTTCGACCATGTGGAGTTACAGCAAGGAAGTGAAGGACTACGAATACAATCCTCAAAAAGCCAAGGAACTTTTGGCAAAAGCGGGTTTCCCGAATGGCTTCAAAACCACAATCTGGACCCGCCCTGGCGGTGGTACCGTCAATCCGAACCCCAAGCTGGGCTCTGAGATGCTGCAAGCAGACTTGAAGAAGATCGGGATCGATGCCGAAATCAAGGTGGTGGAGTGGGGCGAGCTGCTGAAGCGTGCCAAAGCGGGCGAACACGACATGGTTTTCAACGGTTGGGCGGGTGACAATGGTGATCCCGATAACTTTCTGACCCCATTGTTGTCGTGCACCGCAGCCAAATCTGGTGAGAACTACGCACGTTGGTGTGACAAGAAATTTGATGAATTGCTGGATAAAGCAAAAACCAATTCTGATCCGAAAGAACGCACCAAACTTTATCTCGAAGCACAAAAGGTGTTTAAAGAGACAGCGCCGTGGCTGACCTTGGCGCATCCAACCATGTTTGTGGCTATGCATAAAAATGTGAGCGGTTACAAATTGTCACCACTTGGAAACAACCACTTTTGGGGCGTTGACATTAAGTAACCCCCACGATTGGCCTGAAATAACGGGTTGGCAATGAGTCGACCCGTTTTTTTGCAGTGCAATATCACAACATGCTTACTGCATATATTCGGGAAAACCAGTTGATTCAAGTTGTTGTTTCACTTTCAAACGGGTAATATCCGCCCCACTTTTCGTGGTGGGTTGGCAATCCCAGCCCAGATGATGGACACCACGGGCTGTTGCCAAGCACGCAGCGGCAGGTTGTAAAAAGGTACTGAACTGGTCTTTTGTGCAGTACGATCTTTTCATGGTCTGCCCGATGCGCGTTTGCGACGCCTTCAACAAAGGTTGACGCTATGCTCTCCTTTATCCTCAGGAAGATCGGGATGGTCATTCCTACCTTCCTCGGGATCACGCTGATCGCTTTCGGCTTGATCCACCTTCTCCCCGGCGACCCAGTTCTGGTCATGGTTGGCGAACGACGACTTGATCCAGAAATGTACAAGGCCGCTATGCATAATCTGGGACTAGATCTGCCGTTGTGGCAGCAGTACCTTCACTACCTGACTCGTGCTTTGCAGGGCGATCTTGGCAATTCGCTGATCACTAAAGAGCCGGTGATGACTGAATTCCTCAAGCTGTTCCCCGCGACCTTCGAGCTGTCGGTCTGTGCGATGTTGTTTGCCACCGTATTTGGTCTACTGGCTGGGATACTGGCCGCAATCAAACGTGGTACTGTCGTCGATCATACCGTGATGGGTGCCGCGTTGACTGGCTATTCCATGCCTATCTTCTGGTGGGGCTTGATGTTGATCATTCTGTTCTCGGTGACGCTCGGCTGGACCCCTGTCTCCGGCCGGATTTCGCTTGAATACGATATCGTGCCGAAGACTGGTTTGCTGCTGATCGATACGCTGATGTCAGACGAAGAAGGTGCATTCATTTCAGCGCTGCGGCATCTGATCCTGCCATCCATTGTGTTGGGAACCATCCCAATGGCCGTGATTGCCAGGATGACTCGTTCCTCCATGCTGGAAGTGCTGCGTGAGGACTATATCCGTACTGCTCGGGCTAAAGGTTTGTCGAAAACGCGCGTCATCATGGTCCATGCACTGCGTAATTCTTTGATTCCGGTCGTTACTGTCATTGGTTTGATGGTTGGCACATTGCTGGCAGGGGCGGTATTGACCGAGACCATCTTCTCTTGGCCGGGTGTGGGCAAGTGGTTGATCGATGCGGTATTCCGTCGTGACTATCCAATCGTACAAGGTGGCATTCTGATTACAGCCACCATCATCATCGTCGTCAATTTGCTGGTAGACATCATGTATGGTGTCATCAACCCGCGCATTCGCCACGCGAGGTAAACCATGGCTGAAATGACTACTACCGTTGTCCCGCAGCAGGCCGAAGTGGCTGTGTTGTCCTATCCTTCACCGTTGAAGGAATTCTGGCAAAGTTTTTCTGCCAATCGTGGTGCACTGATTGCCATGCTGTTCATGTTGGCTCTGATCATCTGTGCCGTTTTTGCACCATGGGTTGCACCGCACAGCCCGATCGAACAGTATCGTGACCATATGTTGACACCTCCTTTCTGGCAGGCGGGTGGTTCAACCCGTTTCCTGCTGGGGACGGATGATCTGGGGCGAGACATTTTGTCACGTCTGATCTTCGGTGCGAGATTGTCGCTGTCCATCGGCTTGGTTTCAGTGGTCATGTCTATGATCCCTGGAATCGTTCTGGGCCTTGTAGCGGCGTTCTTTCCCAAGCTGGACACCGCTATCATGCGTCTGATGGATATTCTGCTGGCGTTACCCAGCTTGCTGCTGGCGGTGGCCATTGTATCCATCCTCAGTAACGACGCATTTGACAAGGCGGTGGAAGGACTTTTCCACATCAACCCCAGTTTGTTCAAGACCATGTTGGCGATTGCCTTGGTCAGCCTGCCCAATTATGTTCGCCTGACACGTGCGTCAGCCATGGCGGAAATCAACCGCGAATACGTGGTGGCATCACGTGTGGCGGGGGCTGGCACTTTGCGTCTGATGTTCAACGCTGTGCTGCCAAACTGCATGGCACCTATTATCGTTCAGGCCACTTTGGGCTTCTCCTCGGCCATTCTGGACGCTGCAGCGTTGGGTTTCTTGGGATTGGGCGCACAGCCGCCCTTGCCTGAGTGGGGCACCATGTTATCGTCTGCACGCGACTATATCGAACGTGCTTGGTGGGTCGTGACTATGCCTGGTTTGACCATTTTGTTCTCGGTATTGGCCCTGAACCTGATGGGGGACGGCCTGCGCGATGCGCTTGACCCGAAACTGAAACGTGTCGCTTAAGGGGATGAGGACATGAGTCTGTTGAAAATCCGTAATCTCTCCGTCACGTTTGGTAGCGGTGCTAATCCGTTTCGTGCCGTTGATGGAATCGACTTTGAAATCGATCGTGGCGAAATTGTTGGCACTGTCGGTGAGTCCGGTTCAGGTAAATCAGTCACCATGCTGGCGTTGATGGGGTTGATTGATGCGCCAGGGCGTGTGACTGCCGATGAACTGTCGTTTGATGGTAAAAATCTGCTTACCATGTCAGAGCGCGAACGTCGCAAAATCATCGGCAAAGACATTGCCATGATTTTCCAGGATGCTCTTTCCAGTTTGAATCCAAGCTACACTGTCGGCTACCAGATCAAGGAAGTGCTTAAGGTACATGAAGGGCTGCGTGGTGCTGCGCTTGAGCGCCGTGCGTTGGAGTTATTGGAGATGGTCGAGATTCCTGATCCCAAGTCACGTCTCAACGCCTATCCTCACCAGCTATCCGGTGGGATGAGCCAGCGGGTAATGATTGCGATGGCGATTGCCTGTCGGCCCAAGCTGCTGATCGCCGATGAGCCGACAACAGCGTTGGATGTGACAATCCAGGCCCAGATCATGGATCTGTTGGTCAATCTGCAAAAGAGTCAGAATATGGCTCTGATCATGATCACGCATGATCTGGCTGTTGTTGCGGAAATCGCTCATCGTGTGAACGTGATGTATGCCGGGCAGTTGGTCGAATCCAATCGAGTGCCTGCAATTTTCGAGCATCCTCGCCATCCATATACCCAGGCGTTGTTGGCATCGATCCCGGAACACAGCAAAGGTGCGCATCGTCTCTCTACCTTGCCTGGTATTGTGCCGGGCCTTTACGACCGCCCCAAGGGCTGTCTGCTGAGCCCACGTTGTCCCTATGTACAAGACCAATGCCGCAATGAGCGCCCCCGCATAGAAGTTAAAAATGGACTGGGCGTACGTTGTTTCACCCCATTGAACGATGAAGGGAAGCCGACAGTATGAGCAAGATACTGATCGCGAAAGAACTCTCGCGCCACTATCAAGTCTCGCGTGGCTTCATGAAAGGCCAAGCGACTGTCAGGGCGCTGAATAACGTGTCGTTTGAGCTGGAGCCAGGTAAAACGCTTGCGGTAGTTGGTGAATCAGGCTGTGGCAAGTCAACTCTGGCCCGCCAGTTGACGATGATCGAACAACCAACCAGCGGCCATCTGGCCATTGAAGGTATTGATGTTGCGTCAGCCAACAAGTTGACGCTGAAGCAGATGCGGTCCAAGGTGCAGATGGTGTTCCAGAACCCCTATGCATCGTTGAATCCGCGCAAACAAATTGGTTCTGTGCTGGACGAGCCGTTGTTGATCAATTCTGGGCTATCCAAAGCAGAACGAGAAGACAAGGTCAAGGCCATCATGGCCAAGGTTGGCTTGCGTCCGGAACATTTTCATCGCTACCCGCACATGTTCTCTGGTGGGCAACGGCAGCGAGTGGCCATTGCCCGTGCCATGATCCTTAATCCAAAGATCGTGGTGGCGGATGAGCCTGTGTCTGCACTGGATGTGTCGATTCAGGCGCAGATTTTGAACTTGTTCATGGATTTGCAGGATGAGTTCAATATTGCTTATGTGTTCATCTCGCATAACCTGGCAGTGGTTGAACATGTCGCCGATGATGTCATGGTGATGTATCTGGGCTCGACAGTTGAATACGGTAAGCGTGACAAAATTTACAGTCGGCCTCTGCATCCATATACCCAGGCATTGCTGTCAGCGACACCTGCGATTCGTGAGGAAGACCGACGACAGAAGATCAAAATTCAGGGTGAGCTGCCGAGCCCGTTGAATCCGCCCTCTGGTTGTGCTTTTCACAAACGCTGCCCGCATGCAATCGATCGCTGCAAGCAGGAGGTTCCCACTTTACGGACTTTCGACGAGCGCATCGTTGCCTGTCATCGTGTTGAGGAAATCAACTAATTCATGTTGGGTAGAAAACAAAAAGGCCGCAATTGAATGCGGCCTTTTTGCTTGACGGTCCCGGCTTGGTTAGCGAGATAAGGCTCCTTGCTGGTTCATCATGGTCAGATCAACAAAGCGGGAGCCTCGGTGTTGACGATCGGCGAAATCAATCTTGAAGTTGCCTAGATCAAAATCGCGTAGCCCATCCAAGGCCTTTTGAACTGTCTCCCGAGTTGGGTTTTTACCGGCACGCTTGATCCCCTCTGTCAGGACTTTGGCGTTGATAAAGCCTTCCAGTGAGGCGTAGGAGAGTCGGGCGTTGGGCGCATACTTCTTCATCACTTCTCGATATTCCTTGATCAATTTCATATGGGAAGCATCCAACCCAGGGTAGACCTGAGATACACCTAACCCAGCCACATTGGCCGCTCCATTCAATCGCACCAATTCTTCGTGGCTGACCGTTGATAGGCAAAAGAGCTGGGATTTGCCGCCCATCTGGCGAAATTGCTTGATAAAGGTTGCCGCAGGACGTGTCAGTGCAATCAGAAGAATAGCCGGTGGATTGGCTGCAGCAAGCGCTTTGGCAGCTTGCTCCACGTTCTCCGTGTTTTTTTCGAAACTGGCAGTGATGCCAAGTTTCAGCCCTTGCTTTTGTAAGGATTTTTTTGCTGCATCCAATCCGGCAGAGCCAAACGCATCATCCTGATACAAGGCGCCAAGTTCGTCTGCTCCAAGGCTCTTGAGTACCGTCACAATCTTATCTACTTCTTCGACATAGCTGGCCCGAGTATGGAAGAGTTGCGGTGAGCCCGTTTCCCGTAAGCTGTTGGCACCACTATAAACACCTACCAAAGGGATGCCTGCTTTGCCGAGTACGTTCTGTTGCAACAATCCGGCAACATTGGCAGTGCCAAAATAACTTACCAGGGCCAGGGCATTTTCCTGGTCAACCAGAATACTTGTATTGATATCCGTGGCACCAGGCTGGTACTGGTCATCTTTGACAATATGCTTGACCGATTGTCCATTGATGCCACCATTGGCATTCAGAAACGCGAAATAGGCACGTGTGCCTTGAGCCAGATCATTTCCTGCATCTGCTGCTAGGCCGGTTAACGGAGCGGATTGACCGACGACAATATCGGCAAGACAGGGTGTGGCAATGCCAGCCCAGGCAACTATTAATAAGTGACGAAGATGAAGCAACAGCATAGATGATGCTCCCAAGTACGTTGATGCGTTGGGATAGAGTAATACAGCTCGGGATAAATATGTCAATTCACTGATGCTGCAATGCAATGACCTGCTTCGCCCTATCCTGGGGCATGGTATATTGCCTTGAGACTGAATAACTGACTGAGGGCGACCATGAGGCGAGCGGTATATGCCGGTAGTTTCGATCCGGTAACAAAGGGGCACCTGTGGATGATTGAAGCAGGTGTCAAACTGTTTGATGAGCTGGTGGTGGCTATTGGTGTCAATCCAGACAAGCGATACACCTTCACTGTGGGTGAGCGCAAAATTATGCTGAAAGAGTGCACCCGTCATTTACCTCATTTGCGAGTGGAAGCATTTGAAAATCAATTTCTGGTGAATTACGCGAAATCAGTTGGGGCCAACTATGTGCTACGTGGCATTCGCTCCCCAAGCGACTATGAATTTGAGCGCACGATGCGCTATATCAACGGTGATCTCTTTACCGACATTGACACTGTCTTCCTGATGCCACCTCGCGAAATTGCAGAGGTCAGTTCGACCATGGTCAAAGGCATGGTCGGGCCGCAAGGATGGGAGGATGTTGTTCGTCAGTATGTTCCCGACGCAGTCTATCAACACTTACTTGATCATCACGCACGTACCTAAACGCTATGCCCGATTTTGCAGCATTTGAAAACCGTCTTCGTAAGAATCACAGGCACTGGAGTAAATGGGCTCGTCGCAATGGCATCGTAGCCTATCGTATCTATGATCGGGATGTTCCTGAGTTTCCATTTATCGTTGATCTATATGGCAATCGTGTTCATCTTCAGGAGGTCGATACCGGATGGCAGATGGATGACGATAGCTATGATGCTTGGCTACAGCAAGCTTGTCGGGCTGTTGCCACTGTCTTGGATATATCACTGAATGCAGTTTCGCTCAAGCAGCGCAGGCGACAACGGGGAGCGGCCCAATACGAAACGACAGGGCAAGAAGGTGAAGATTTTGTGGTGGAGGAGGGAGGGCATCAGTTTATTGTTAATCTTGACCGGTATTTAGATACGGGGTTGTTCCTGGATCACCGACCGATGCGGTCCAGAGTGCAGAAAGAGGTTTCTGGTAAGCGCTTTCTCAACCTTTTTGCCTATACTGGTAGCTTTTCAGTCTATGCCGCTCGTGGTGGTGCTGTTAGCTCAGTTACGGTAGATATGTCGAATACCTATCAAGACTGGACAAGACGCAACTTTGTACTCAATGGAATCGATTTGACCCAGCATGTCCTTGTGCGGGCCGATGTCTTCCGATTTTTGGAAGAGGCAACTGCACGTCGCGATCAATTCGACTTGATCGTGATGGATCCACCATCCTTTTCCAACTCCGCCAAGATGGTTGATGTACTCGATATTCAGCGTGACCACGTTCAACTGATTACTCAGTGTATGAAACTACTGTCAACAGGTGGTGTTCTCTATTTTTCAAACAATCTGCGCACTTTCAAGCCGGACGAAGTGCTTTTTTCGCAATTTCAATGTATGGAAATCTCAGATTCTAGTGTGCCGGAAGACTTCCGCAATAAGCGTATACACCGCTGCTGGCGGTTCATGCAGCACTGAATGATAAAAAATGGCTGGCTAAATTACTGTAAAAACAATGTGATGTAAATTCTGTCTATTTTTTTCAGAAAAAAGTGCGAAATAGTGTTTGACAGGTTTAGGTAACTTCACCATAATGCGCGGCTCATTCGGAGGGGTTACCCAAGCGGCCAACGGGTCCGGACTGTAAATCCGGCGGTTTATACCTTCGCAGGTTCGAATCCTGCCCCCTCCACCAAAGGTTTAGTTGCTTGCGGTGTGAAGTGTGATCCGTGAGGCAGGTGTTAGGTTAGCTTGGCTCAGCGGGTGTAGCTCAATGGTAGAGCAGAAGCCTTCCAAGCTTACGACGAGGGTTCGATTCCCTTCACCCGCTCCACCATCAGGTTAAGGCCCATGTAGCTCAGGGGTAGAGCACTCCCTTGGTAAGGGAGAGGTCACCAGTTCAAATCTGGTCATGGGCTCCAGTCTTCTGGAATTCGGAAATCTAAGGAACGGTCATGGCAAAAGAAAAGTTCGAGCGGACGAAGCCGCACGTAAACGTAGGCACGATCGGTCACGTTGACCACGGCAAGACAACATTGACAGCTGCAATCACCACCATTCTGTCGAAGAAGTTCGGTGGAGAGGCTAAGGGTTATGATCAGATCGACAGCGCGCCAGAAGAAAAGGCGCGTGGTATCACGATCAATACCGCTCACGTTGA
>NZ_SCOH01000047.1 GCF_005503445.1 Chitinivorax sp. B
CACCCACACCCACACCCACACCCACACCCACACCCAATGGTCAAGTTTGCTTCTTTGAGCATATCCATTATCAGGGCGGTCGCTTTTGTAGTGGGGTAGGAGTATTTGAAGTGCCTGCTAGCTGGGCGAGAATGGTGTCCTCGGTCAAAGTGCCATCGGGTTTAACTGTTGAGCTATTTGATCAATCGCGACAGCAAGGAAATAGACTGACACTTCGTACTGATGATGCCAACTTGGTGTTACGTAACTACAACGACAAAATGATGTCGTTCAAGGTTGCCGGTGGTGGGCCTACTCCGACACCTACGCCGCAACCCTTGGCAAAGTGTGAAACCAGCTTCACTTTGTCCGGTGAATTTACGATCACCAACAAGTTGAGTGGCACCAAACTAGTACCGGCTGGTGATATAACAATGTCACCCTTGGTTGTCTGGAATGATGGGAATGCCACACGCTGGAAACTGGAGCGCAATGTTGAGGGGTTTGTATATTTGATGTCCAAGGCAACTGGCCTAGCGCTGGATCTCAATGGTTCAACTAAGCATAAGGTTGGTGGTGAATCCATCATGTACCCCCTGCATCGTGGAGTGAATCAACAATGGTGCCCGATGCCTGCGGACGGTGGTACCTATTATTTGGTGTCTCGCTATAGTGGTTTCCCATTGGGCATCACTGCAGGCCAGGATGGTACGCCAGTCATTCAACAAGCCATGGGCTCCAGTGATGGTTTGAAATGGACGTTTGCTGTGCGCTCTTTCCAGTAAAGTAGAATAAGTGCCAGTTGGCATAAATGAAGCCCTCCAGTGGCCGATGAAGTACCCCGGCCGTATGGAGGGTTGTTTTATGTGTAGCCAAGGGTGTGCATGTTGCTTGAAGCGATAAAAAAATGTGTTGGGATTGAACGAATCCTAATTTATGACAATCGAATGTTAATGGATTAGAATCTAGAGCTTCGTAGAAGGTGAATAGCATGAAATGCTGGCAATGGTTGGCAGCCGTTAGTTTGATGACTTACTTGCCTTTGGGATTGGCTTGTTCTGATGGTCATGGTACGAACAATGTCATATCAAGTTCGACCGTTAAACAGTTGACTATTAAAGACACTGGTCAGGCGATGGTTTTAAAGTGCCCACCCGGGCAGCAATGTGATGCCCGGGCGGACTACCACGCATTGCAGTATGCAAAAGATGGCTTGGAAGTCTATTTGTCCTTCTCTGCATCTGTGAACCGTGATTACCGGTCGCCAAGCATGCAAAAAAATTTCCGGTTTGCAGATTTTTATCTTCCAAGCGGTGGCGAGGGGGACATTAATCTACATGTTGAAATGCTTGACAAGCAGATAGAGTTTTTGCCTGCCCCGCAAGGGCTGTTGAGGCTGCGTGTGCGGGCGCCGATCTATAAGATGGTGAGTCAAGGTGACGGTAAGTCACCAAATTGCAGGACAGATGATATGGTCGGGGTATGCCAACAAGAGGTTCTTCACCGGCAGCCAATTGACCTGACGATGGAGTTGAAGCTACCAGCAAGCTAAGTGTGTCAGGTTATTGATTTGGCGACCAAAGAGTGTAGATTCATTGGCTTGCTTCGAAGTATGATACTTGAAGATATGCTAAATGATTTTCTGGTATTATAGTGGTTATATCTAATTTCAACGTTATCTGCTGAATTGGCTAGTGATGAAAACGAAAAAATATCAAGGCTTTACCCTGCTTGAGCTGTTGATTGCATTGGTGATTATTGGTCTGTTGGTGGGCGTGGTAGGTCCGAATCTATTCAAGAATCTTGGCAAGTCCGAAGTGACGACTGCCAAAGCTCAGATTGATGCTCTGTCAAAAGCGATCGAATCTTATCGCCTTGATACAGGCCATTTTCCTCGTAATGAGCAGGGATTGGCCGTGCTGATGCAGGCACCGACTGACGAACCTGGTTGGCGTGGCCCGTATTTGAAGAAAGATGTTCCAATGGATCCATGGGGGCACCCTTATCAGTATCGTAGTCCTGGTGAGAATGGTCGTGAATTCGATATCACATCTCATGGTAAAGATGGTCGCCCGGGTGGGGCCGGTGACGATGCCGATCTTCGTAACTGATTGTTGTAGATAATCTTTCTATGAGCCAGCGTTTCGAAATCAGTGCATTAGACGCCCAGCGTAAGTTGGTACGTCTTAGCATTGATGCTGCCAATGCTGAAGAGGCCAAGCGCGGCATCGAAATGCGAGGCATGAAACCGCTTTCAATTGAAAGTAAGGCCTCTGGCAATGGATTATCGCTGTCCCGTGCGCCACGTTTTGATTTGTTGCTGTTTTGTCGGGAATTGACTGCGTTGCTCGTGGCAGGTTTACCTGTTACCGAGTCTATCGAAACATTGAGTGAAAAAGAGCACCGGCCTGCCATCAAATCCATTCTGGATAGTGTCAAGCATTCGTTGTTCCAGGGGCAAACATTGTCACAGTGTTTGGCATCTCAACCAGATGTATTCCCCGAGTTGTTTGTGGCTACAGTACGTGCAAGTGAGCACACTGGCGAGCTGCATAAGTCAATTGTTCGATACATTAATTATCAGGAACAAGTTGAAACGCTACGTAAACGATTGGTCAGTGCTGCAATTTATCCGGCAATTCTGCTGGTGGTCGGTGGTGGTGTCTGTTTATTTCTATTGGGGTATCTGGTTCCCAAATTCAGTCGCATTTATGAAGGGCTGAATACTGATTTGCCGACTTTGTCACGTTGGTTGCTGGCATTTGGTGGCTGGCTGGACAAGAATCAAACTAGCGCTGCAGTGGGTGTGGCCATGGTGGTAGCGGGTATTGTGTTGATCTCACGTCAGCCCACTGTTCGGGCTGCGGTGGTGGCCCGTGCATGGAAGAGCCCTTGGTTGGGGGAGCGTTTGCGCATTTTCCAGCTTGCGCGGTTTTATCGCGCGGCAGGTATGTTGTTGCGTGGTGGCATTCCGTTAGTGACATCATTTGAGCGAGTTGCTGATCTGTTAAGCCCAGCACTGCGTCAACCGTTGTTGAAGGTCATTGCCGCACTAAAGCAGGGGCAGCCTTTGGCAGATACCATGCAGCGTGAGGGTTTGACGACACCAGTAGCTCTGCGCTTGTTACGAGTTGGTGAGAAAAGCGGTCAATTAGGTGACATGATGGAACATGTTGCCACGTTTTACGATGATGAATTGGCCCGCTGGGTTGATGTGGCAACCAAGCTGTTTGAGCCGATCCTGATGTTGTTCATGGGGGGCTTCATTGGTTTGGTGGTACTACTGATGTACTTGCCGATTTTTGATCTTGCCGGAGGCGTGAAATGACCGCCCGTATCCCGTCCGACCTGATGCGCCCGCGTTTTTCGCCTACTGAGCTACAGCAAGCTCGACAGGAAGCCGAGGCTGAAGGCAAGCATTTGCTTGATATCCTGGTCGCAAAATCACAGCAGCCACCAGAAGTTGTCCGATATGCCCTAGCTCAAACGCTGCGTATTCCCCAAGTTCCCGCGACTAAGCTTGACGATTTGGAGCCTGACTTCAGTAAGCTACCCTTTACTGAAGCCTTGGCCCGGCAATGTCTGCCCGTCCGCAGGAAGGATCGGATCGTGGCAATTGTGGCCGATCCGCTTCAGCCTGGTTTGATGGCTTGGCTTGAGCATAAATTGGATGGTGCTTATCAGCTGGCCTTGACGGATGGTGAGCGTCTGGCGGCGCGATTTGCTGCACTGGAAGATGGTCGTCGTGCAATTGATGGCGTGTTGCAATCATCTCAAGGGGGTGGCAAGCGGGGCGAACACGTTGAAGTGATCTCGCTACAAAGCATCGCCGAAGAATCTGGCGCCGCAGTACGCTTGGTCAACTCAACGCTGTATGACGCACTGAAGAGTGGCGCCAGTGACATTCATTTGGAGAGCGAACCGGAAGGGTTGTCCATTAAATATCGTATTGATGGTGTGTTAAGTGCCATCAATAAGATTGGGGGCGTCGATCTGGCGGAGCAGGTTATTTCTCGATTAAAGGTTATGTCTGAACTGGATATCGCGGAGCGACGTGTACCACAGGATGGTCGTTTCAAAGCAATGATTCTGGGGCGCGAGGTGGATTTTCGTGTCTCGGTCATGCCGAGCATTCATGGCGAGGATGCGGTGCTGCGTGTTCTCGACAAACAAGCCGTCACAAGTCAAATGACAGGCTTAAGCCTGGATAGCCTGGGTTTTGATGCCCAGACCAAGCAAATCATTCGGGATTTAGCCATTGAGCCATATGGCATGCTGCTTGTAACAGGGCCAACAGGATCAGGTAAGACTACGACACTCTACGCAGCGCTTTCTGAAATCAACAATGGTGAAGACAAGATCATCACGATTGAAGATCCTGTTGAGTATCAGTTACCCGGCATATTGCAGATACCAGTCAACGAGAAAAAAGGCCTGACTTTTGCTCGGGGGTTGCGGTCTGTATTGCGCCATGATCCTGATAAGATCATGGTTGGTGAGATTCGTGACCCTGAAACCGCACAAATAGCTGTGCAGGCTGCATTGACGGGCCATTTGGTATTGACCACGGTGCATGCCAACAGCGTCTTTGATGTTATCAGCCGATTTCTGTATATGGAGGTTGATCCATACAGCCTAGTTGCTGCTTTGAATGGTGTATTGGGGCAGCGCTTGGTTCGGCGGGTCTGCCCACACTGCTCAACACTATATCGCCCACCATCAGATTTGCTGGTGGCTTCCCGGTTTCAGCCGGATTGGCTACCTAAGTTTCAGTTCCGAATGGGTAAAGGTTGTTCTCATTGCCGTGGTTCGGGTTATTTGGGGCGAATTGCCATTGCGGAAATCTTAAGTTTGAACGATGAGTTACGCGAATTGATTTTATGTAAGGCACCAATGAGTGAGTTGAAGCAGGCTGCGCGCCGGAATGGTACACGTCAGTTGCGAGAGGTTGCATTGGCCGCAGTGGCACGAGGGGAAACGACTTTGCAGGAGATCAATCGTGTTACGTTTATCCGCTGATTGCGTAGTGATTGCGCTGGAAGCGGAATACGTGAGTGCTGTATGCCTTCGAGGCCGTAAGCGTGAGCGTGTGGCATCAATGCGTATACCGCTGACTTTGCGGGAGGGCGTGCCAGCTTTTGACGAATTGGATGCATGGTTGGCGGACCCAGCCGTTTCCGGTTCCAAGCAGCTTGAGGCGGTGATATCCAATACTTGGGCACGTTATGAAATTCTGCCGTGGCAGCCAAACCTGCTGGATGATGGATTGAGCCTAGATTACGCAAGAGCCTTACTGACAGAGCAGTATGGCGACGTGGTGAATCAATGGACATTGGCGCTTTCACCTGCTCGCTTTAAGCACAACCGTTTGGTCAGTGGTATGGATGCTCGATGGATGGCTGCTTTAGAGGATTTGGCAAAACGCCATGCCATGAAGCTGACTAGCGTTAGGCCTTTACTGGTAGCAATTTTTAATCGATTGGCCAAGGAACTGCCAAAGAGCGGCCTGTTGGCAGTGGTGGAACCGGGACGGTTGTGTTTATTACAGATGCGGGATGGGGAGTGGCATAGCTTGCAAAACCGAGTATTGCCAGAGCCGTGGGAGCGCAAATTGCCCCCGATGATCGCGCAAGCAAGTATGGCATTAAATGCGACAGATGAACCATTGTTTATTACCGCGCCTGTCCATCGACGTGCCATGCTTGATGATGTATCGGGTACTTGGTTGAAATTGCCACCGCAACGGGGGTTTGACCCGAGGCAAGACAGGGAGTGGGCATTCTGCCTCGGATGTTGATATGCAACCGGTAAGACTAGATTTTGTTCGCCGTAGTGGCGGTTCCTTAGTGCTTGGTGTGCCATTGTGTGTGATAGGGCTGGGATTGTTGACCGCATTGAGCATGCAAGTGGCGTCGGTCGAACAAAAAGTGGAACAAGACAAGGGTGCGCTATGGCGTTTGCGTACACCTGATAGCAGCCAGCCACAAGGTGACCAACAGGAACGAGACAAAGCCAAAGATCTGTCTGTGCAGTTCGCCCGTCCATGGGATATTCTGTTTAGCAATCTCGAAAAGATTGAAGCTGCTGATGTCCGTCTAACCCAGATACTACCTGACAGTGGGCAGCGTACAGTCCGATTGGCGGGCGAAGCCAAGACGGCTCAGGCATTGTATGACTACATGCGCAGATTGGGTACTGAAGCTGGATTGCGGCAAATACATTTGATCCAACAGAAATTGGATCCGGAAGCGGATGTTGAACGCTTCCAACTGCAAGCCCAGTGGGGGCCGAAATGAGCGGCATGATGTTTTGGTTGCGTTTTGGCTGGCAACGTTTAGGTGCGCCAGGGCGTCTTGGTGTGATCTTGATCTTTGCCGCCTTAGGTGTCTGGCTATTCAAGGTATTGCCTGCAGAACGAGATGCCGCAACAGTGGCCACACAGCTTGTTAGTGCTCGACAGGATGCATTGAAACTAGCTGGAGCCAAACGAGGACAACCAACGCTCGATTCGTTCTACCGCCATTTTCCAGATATTGCGGCAGTGCCTGATGACTTGGCCATTTTTAATGATGCAGCCGAGCAATCCGATTTGGCAATTGTCGAATCACAATACCAATTGCAAGATGTACCTGGACTCAAGCTGCAACGTTATCAGGTCAGTTTGCCACTGGATGGTGACTATCCAGCGTTGCGTGGTTTTTTGAGTAAGGCCTTGCAACGGTTACCCCATGCCGCGTTGGATGAGGTTCGTTTCGAACGAGATGAACAAAGTGACGTAGTGACAGCCCGTTTGCGTTTCAGTCTGTATTACAAGGTGCCCAAATGAAACCAAAGGCATCACTGACTTGGCTAGGTTTGTTGTCGGGTACAGTCGCATTAACAGCCTATTCACTCTGGTTTGGTGGCGAAGACGAAGAATTATTGGCAGGACGTCCAAATGCCGGGCAGCCTGCGGTTACGGCTACAGCAAAGACCGCTCAGCCTGTCGTTGTGGTAAACAATACAGGTTCGACCACCACGCTATCGAATGGTTGGGTACAACGGGTTGGTATCGGCGAAGCCGCCTCAGACCCATTCCACAGTGCCCGTAAAGCGAAAGAGCCTGAGGTAGACCCGTCTATACAGGCTCCTCCACCTCAGCCTACACCACCGGTTCCAACAGGGCCACCTCCCTTACCATTTGCTTATTTGGGTAAATTGCAACGTGGTGCACAAATAGACATCTATCTGGATTTTCAAGGCCAGAATCTGATTGCCCATGTCGGTGAAACAATCGCCGGCGGATATCGACTCGACAGCATGGACGCTGCCGGAATTCATTTCACGTATCTTGCCTCTGGTGAGAAGCAAGTTTTGTCAATGGGAGTACAACCATGAGGCATTGGCCGCTTGCAGGCATCGGCCTGATCGCCTTGATTTTGACCGGATGTGCGGGTCAACAGGCATTTTCGGACTCCAAGCAATTGATCTCGCAGGGACGGACGGAGGAAGGTCTGGCTGCGTTAAACAAGGTTGTTGCTGAGTATCCAGATAATCAGGAGTACCGCGCGTATTACATTCGTCAACGCGAACTGCAGGCAGACCGTATGGTGCGCGAGGCAGACAATTTGCGTGTGAATGAACAGTTTGAAGCCGCGGAGCAAAAGTACCGGTCTGTACTCAACACCTTTCCTGGGCATCCTCGTGCTGAAGACGGTTTAAAGCGTGTTGCGACCGATCGACGACATTTACAGCTGTTGGCAGACGCTGAAAAAGCCAAACAGGGTGGCCATGTAGACAAAGCACGCCAGTTACTGCGACAAGCTTTATCGGAAAACTCGCGTAATACCAAAGCACGCAAGATGCTGTCAGAAATCAATACCGCCAAGCATCGCAGCGACATGACGCCTGTTGGCCCTGACTCGCCACTGAATGCGTTGGTGACGTTGGAGTTTCAGCAGGCGCCTTTGCCGGCAATCTTCGATGTATTGTCACGTAGCACGGGCGTGAACTTTGTGTTCGACAAGGATGTGAAGCTGGATGCGCGTGCGACCATCATGGCGAAGAACACGCCATTGAGTGAAGCACTGAATGTCCTATTGACCGGGCAGCAGTTGACTAAGCGAGTGTTGAATGACCGTTCGGTATTGATCTATCCGGCCCAACCAGGGCGACAGCGTGAACTTGAAGAGCTGCGGGTCAAAACCTTCTACTTAGGGAATGTCGACGCCAAATCAGCATTAGGTTTGATCAAGACTGTTGTAAAAACACGGGATGTGTTTGTGGATGACAAGCTCAATATGCTGGTCATGCGTGACACACCAGAGGCGATTGCCGTTGCAGAGAAACTGCTGGCATCACAAGATCTGGCCGAGCCAGAAGTGATGCTGGAAGTTGAAGTGATGGAAATCAGTAATGCCAAGTTGTTGGAACTGGGTGTCAATTTCCCAGAAAAAGTTACGATCAGCCCGGCAAAAGCCATTACCGATGTTGGCCAGGGCTTATGGACTATAGGCGATTTGCGCAATTCGACACGGGATGCCATCCGTGTCGGTAACATTGACCCAGCGCTGGTTATTAACCTGAAGAACACTGATGGTGCAACCAATACTTTGGCCAACCCGCGCATTCGGGTGAAGAATCGTGATAAGGCCAAAATCCATATTGGTGATCGAGTGCCGGTCATCACGACGGTTTCGTTACCTAATGGCGGTGGCACATCCGAATCGGTGAATTATCTGGATGTAGGCCTGAAAGTAGATGTCGAGCCGCTGGTGCACCTGAACGATGAGGTCAGCATCAAGGTTGGGCTGGAGGTCAGCAACATTGCCGATGAAGTGACCAGCAAGCAAGGCTTGGTTACCTACAAGATCGGTTCTCGTACTGCGAATACTTCGCTACGTCTGAAGGATGGTGAGACGCAGGTACTGGCAGGGTTGATTCGTCAGGAAGATATTCAATCTGCCAATCGATTCCCGTTGCTGGGTAAATTACCTGTACTGGGGCGTTTATTGTCCAGCGAGAAGAGCCAACTGAACAAATCGGAACTAGTTCTGATGATTACGCCACGGATCTTGCGAAATCTGGATATTCCGGACATCAACAATACTGAATTTGATAGTGGTACTGAAGCGGCTGTGGGGAGTGAATCATTGCGTTTGAGCAATCGCGGTAGCGAAGTCAAGGTACCTGCAAGTGGTGGTGGAGAAGGTGGATTTGTACCACAGCCTGATATGGGAAATCAGGTGCCAGTCGCACCGCCTTCATTACCGCCCCCAGCTCCCGAACCAGTTCCAGCCCAGCCGGTGGAGCAACCACTGGTGGAAAGCGGGCAAAATCCGAACAAGAGCAATAAGAGGATTCAATGAAAAAGCGGATGGGCTTTACGCTCATCGAGATGCTGGTAACGCTGACCTTGCTCGCTATTCTGGCCAGCGCAGCGTTGCCACTGACGCAAATGAATGCCCGCCGCTCAAAGGAGCAGGAGCTGAAGGCGTCCTTGCGCGAGATCCGTGAAGCTATCGACGCTTACAAAAAAGCATCAGATGAAGGGCGGGTAGAGAAAAAGGCTGACGGAAATGGTTATCCAACCAATCTGCAGTTGCTGGTGGATGGTGTGGACGACAAAAAATCGCCACAGAAGAAAAAGCTGTATTTTTTGAGACGAATTCCACGTGACCCTTTCTTCCCAGATTCTGCAGCTCCTGCAGCCTCAACCTGGGGTTATCGTAGCTATGCCAGCCCACCGGACGAACCGCGGGCTGGGGACGATGTGTATGATGTGTATTCGCTGAGCCCTGACAAAGGCATGAATGGCATACCCTACCGGATCTGGTGATATGCGAATTCGCGGCTTTACCTTACTGGAATTGTTAATCGCAATGGCTATCATTGCGACGTTTCTGACATTGGTAACGCCACGCTATACCAATAGTGTGGATCAAGCCAAGGAAACGGTGTTACGCGATAATCTCAATACTCTTCGTAAGGCAATTGATCAGTTCAGGGGTGATGTCGGACGTTATCCCGATCGTTTGGAGGAGCTGGTTGAGCGCAAATATTTGCGTGATGTGCCGTTGGATCCGATGACGGAAAGCCGTTCTACTTGGAAGATCACTCCGCCAAGTGGCGAGGAAAAAGGTTTTGTTGCCGATGTACATAGCAGTGCAGGCGGCTCGTCACGCGATGGTTCCGCATATGCAAGCTGGTAGGTCATCCCGAAATCACCAGTCTGGCATGGCCTACATGTGGCTGGTTGTAATCCTGCTGGTGATGAGTGTTTTACTGGGGAGAACCACCGAAATGGCGGCGACTCAGGCGGAGCGTGATCGTGAGGCTGATCTGTTATATGTTGGTCGACTGTATCGAGAAGCCATTCGAAGCTATATCGAAAGAAGCCCGGGCGGGGCTAAGGCTTATCCAAAGGAACTGGCTGATCTAGTACAAGATAAGCGGTTCCCACAACCAGTACGTCACCTGCGAAAGCTTTACCCTGATCCGATTACCGGCTCCACTGAGTGGGGCGTATTAGGTGCGCCTGGTGGGGGTATTCTGGGTATTTTTAGCAAGTCAGAGAAAAAGCCATATAAGCAGACAGGTTTTGTTGACGAAGAAGTGCCTTTTGAAAATCAGCAACGTTACAGTGACTGGAAGTTTGTCGCGCAGCCTGTTGCTCCGCAGCAGCCTAATCCAACTACACCCACACCTCAAAAGCCTGGTGCTCCCTCACCACCGTTGCCGCCTGTGACACCCAAGGGTGGTCCGGCAAGCTTACCTGGTGACCGTTGAAGATCTGGCCCATCGGCCTGTAGTAATGGCGCGGCCAATGATGTGTTTCATGAATTGACCTGGTTAATTGAGTCAGGAAGCAGTGCTTGGTGTCGCTTGCTTGGGGGTGCTTGAGACGGGCATACTCAGCCTATCTACTTTTTGATGACGCCGATGTGTACTACATTGGGCCTGAAAAATGAAATCATTGCCCATTCCTGATGGTTTCGAACCATTTATTGGCGCCAGCCCATTTGTTCGCCATTTGGGTGAGGTATTTGTCAGCTACGAAGGGGATTGTCGAGTGTTGGCAGTACGTATAGCGCCGCACCATCACAACATGCATGGTGTCGCGCATGGTGGCATGTTGCTGACATTGGCTGATACGGCATTAGGTATCAATTTATCAACCTCGCAAGAACCGCCTGTTTCTGTAGTAACGGCCAACCTGAGTGCAGAGTTTCTTGAGCCAGCGAGACCACTTGATTGGGTGGAGGCGCACGTTGAGATTTTACGGACGGGTAAACGATTAGCTTTTGCTGAAGTGCGCTTGAGTACTGCCGGCCGGTTACTATTGCGCGCCAGTGCCACTTTTGCCGTGGTGGCATCTATCAGGCCCGAGCCATCTGACGGGTGACACTGGGTGAATCGTTTGTCAGGATTTGTTGATTGCAACATTGAATAGCTGACATCCAGATATTATCGAAACCCAGATTGAGTAAATCGTATTACATATGTTGTTTCAACAAACTCTCCAACTTGCCAGATTGCTCCATTTCCGCCAGGCGCCGATTTAACAGTGCCGTAATGGTTTTGGTTGATGGGTGATTGCGCGACACCAGAAAATGGATAGGAATACGTGGTTGCCACGTCATTGGCATGCTGCGTAGTTGGGGTAGACTGACGTAAGGGTGACCCAAACGCTTGAATCCATGGATTACCTCCATGTATTCGGCCAGCACATCACAGCGATATCTTGCAATCTTGCCAATCAGAGCCTCGTAGTTTGTTGCCCCATTATCTGTGCCCCCTGTTACTAGTCCAAACGGTCCCGGATTGGCGCCATGCAGGATACAAACAGTCTGATTGGCAAACTGAGCACCATTGTTGATCTGTAAACCAAGTGGAAAATGGCTATGCCAGAAATGATAGGCTGGAGTCAATTTCAGATAGGGACGAGAGAGGTCGTAAATCTCAGCGCGTTTGTCAGAAAAAGCGGCACCCATGGCAATAGTCATCCCATTGCCGGTTTTGACCTGGGCCAGACACCGTGCCCAAGGCAGAAGTACAACATTCACCTGAAAATTGCTGCCAGCCAATGCTGCACGCAATACATCGACGGAATATCCGTCAACGCGACCTTTTACCTGCTTGGAAAAGTAGGATGAAGGGGGCCACTCGTTATTCCCACCGCAGGTCTGCAATACTTCGCTTCGTACCAGTGGGCTGAAGATCAGGAGTACCAAGATGCCCAATACATTGAACCAACGATGATTCATGTGCAGTGAATGATTGGGGCGACAACAAAGTGTCGCGAAATTAAGAAAATATGACAGGGTCGTGTTCACCCCGCCATTCTAGGCTCAGTTGAACCAATATGCATACTGGCAAACCCATTCAGATTGCACTTTTATCTAATCCGTTTGTATCTGACCGGTTGATTGACGCAATGTATGGCCATCCAGCATGTGTTGGTATGTGTGGGCCAGACGCTTGGCCATTGCGGTATCAGACCAAGATTGGGCAAATTGTCGACCTGCTTGGCTGATGATGCCACGCAAGTTGGCATCACAGGCCAGCTGACGCAGTACATTGGCCATTTCTTCTACTGTGGCGCCGACAGGTACCGAACCCCGGCCAGCCAAGATGATATCGGCCGCGCCCATGATAGGTAGTCCTATGACAGGTAACCCTGCCGCCAATGCCTCGATGAGTACCAGACCTTGGGTTTCGGTATGGGATGGGAAAAGAAATAGGTCAGCAGCATGATAACAATCGGGTAATTCCTGGTCGCGATTCAGGTAACCAAGGAATCGAACGGCCTCGGCGATGCCGAGATGACAGGCTAATGCTTCCACACTCGGTCGAGCAGGCCCTTCCCTGGCAATGATCAACATCATTGAATGCATTTGCCAGCAAGCCTGAGCAAATGCATTCAATAACAGCGGTAGATTTTTTTCGTGTGCAACCCGCCCTACGTACAGGGCGACGATTCGATCGGGTGGAATGGCAAAGCGCCGGCGAAACTCAAGGCCATTACCTTGCCGAAAATGTTCGATCGGCACGCCGGTTGGAACAACCTCAATCGGTACTGTCACCCCATAGTCGCGTAACGTGGTGTGCATCATACTTGATGGCGCAATGACTAAATCCGCTTGATTGCATTGCCGGCAAGACAGTCGCTGCGCCAGTTGCCGGCCAATGCAAGCAGGTAATCACGGCGCATAACAATGAATGTATTCCACAAATAAAGTGTGGTAAGTCGTCACAACGGGCTTGCCAGTTCGTTTTGCCAAACGGATGCCAGCATAGTGAGCTGCAAAAGGTGTTTGGATATGGATTAGATCATAGGATGCAGGAGGGATCGCTGCCAAAGCGCCATTTAGTACCTGATAGCGCATCAGGCGGTCTTCTGGGGCAAAAGGCAAGTAGCGGGCCAAGATGCGAAGTTCATCTGCTCTAATCGGCATATTGCCTGGATAGGCCGGTGCAACCAACGTAGTGGTTACACCGTGTGGTACTAATGATCGACGAAAAGTTTCGATGGATGTGGAGACACCATTTATTCTGGGAAAATAGACGTCAGAAATCATCAGCACATGCATAGATTGTCCCATCACCGACGGTATTAGCGTAAGCGCTGGATGTGACAATTTGATTTGGGCTTGGCTCGGCATGGTGTGTTTAATCTGGTGGATTCTCTTTGAGAGACTGTTTGGACAATATGGAGTTTGGGCGGATGATGGATGCAAGTTTCGCCCGGTCCGATTGACAAGTGTCGTGGCGAGGTGGAATAGTTGACTGAATTTATCAACTTATACTAATATCTCATACATCAAGGGGAGTAGCTTCTCGCCGACGCATCGTCATCTCGGGTGATTCTGATGGTTGTTTTTTCAGATTGGCCCCGGTGCTCGGGCAACGAATTTCAGTTGCAAGCAAGACCTTGCCGAAAGGCAGGGGCTTGCATGTACAAAATGTAAACGGCCTATGTCTTTTGGACTGGGCCGTTTTACTTTTTGTACCGGAGGTTTCACATGCCGATCCATTACATACCGGGTTTGTCCCTGGCATCGATTTCTGCATTTCCTGATTTTGTATTGTTGCAACGACACCGTGTAGGAGGCTGCCATGGCGTTCATTGAGGTTATATGGCTGGGCAAGCCTTTGTGGATGTGGTTAATGTTTCTTGCAATTGTCATGGCATTGCTGGTATTTGACCTGTGGCTATTACACAAAGAGGATCATGAAATTGGTGTAAAGGAAAGCCTGGGGCTGTCCGCGTTTTACATCACCGGTGGTTTACTGTTTGGTGCCTGGGTATGGTGGTATATGGGAGCGGCTGCAGGGATGGATTTCTATACGGGCTTCCTGGTGGAGAAAAGTCTGTCACTTGATAACGTGTTTGTGATCTCGTTGATTTTCGGTTTCTTTGCCATTCCGCGTATTTACCAGCATCGTGTGTTGTTTTGGGGTATCTTGGGCGTGATTGTGCTACGCGCACTGATGATTGGTGTCGGGGCAACGTTGGTATCGCAATATGGCTGGGTACTGTATTTGTTCGGTGCTTTTCTGATTTATACCGGGATCAAAATGCTGATCACAGATGAGTCAGCGCAGGATTTCAACCAGAATCCGATCCTGAAGTTCCTGAAAAGTCATATGCGTGTTACCAAGGACCTGCATGATCAGCATTTCCTGATCAAGGCACCGCATCCCCAGCAATCAGATAAGCTGGTGTGGTGGGCGACACCGCTGTTGCTGGCGCTGTTTATGGTGGAACTGGTGGACTTGGTGTTTGCCGTGGACAGCGTGCCAGCGATCTTCGCCATCACGACCGATCCGTTTATTGTCTATACCTCCAACATTTTTGCGATTCTGGGGTTGCGTGCGCTGTATTTCGCTTTGGCGGCGATTATCCATCGTTTCCATTATCTGAAATACGCGTTAGCGCTGGTGCTGGTGTTCATCGGGGCAAAGATTTTCCTGGGTGATTTTGTGTTCGGGGGTAAGGTACCTGCGCTGTTGTCGCTGAGTGTGACCCTGGTATTGCTGGCAGGGGGTATTTTGTTCTCGCTCTGGAAGACACGTGGTGACGAAGTCAAATCAAGCTGAGGTGGGTGACTGACCATTGCAGGGTGAAGGCTTGCAGCTCTGGAAAAAATTGCTGAAAGTCATCACCCAGCCCCTGGTATTGATCTGTCAATTCAATAATGGCATCGCCCAGTGGGTTGGCACGACTGAGGCGATGCTGTGAAAAACGCTGTAAGACCTGATCAATGCCATCGATGTCTCGATATCGCAATAGCCAGTTGTTAGCCGACATGATCGGCAGAATATCTTGCAGGCGGGGTGGTAGAACCTCATACATGGATGACAGTTCTGCATAAACTTGATTGGTAAATATTTCCAGCGGTACGCTGGCATAGCATGTCCAGTGTTGCGCCAAAAAATGATCGTAGAAGATATCCACCAGAATGCCGGCATATCGACGGCGCAACGGGGTGATGCGGCCTTTACTGTTCAGCACGCAAGGGTGACGATCAGTGAAGCCATCCATTGCTTGATGAAGTGACATACCACGCTGCAAGGCAAGGGGTAGATGTGCTGCATGTTGCAGCTTCATGAAATCACCTAGCAGGTTACCAACGCGACCTTGTGGTGAGTTTTCTGCAAGCAGCAGATGAGCCAGATAATTGGGCACGGATTACGTCAAGAAGGCAATTATAGCTCGGCAGCGATATGCACTTGGCTACGGCCTGCGGCTTTGGCTTGATAAAGTGCTTTGTCGGCGGCATGTAGCAATTGTTGTGAATCGTGGCCAAACGTGTCGGTAGCTGCAATACCTGCTGAAAAGGTCAGGCCGGTGAACTGGTTTTCACCGTCACTTATCGGCCGCTGTCGAAGTTGGTCGAGCAGCTCCAGCAGGCGATTCTGCGCAGCAGTGGGCGGCATGTCAGCCAGGACAATGCAGAATTCCTCGCCACCATAGCGGCAACAAAAGTCGCTACCACGAATCCCGTCTCTCAATACCTTGCCGAGTTCGATCAATGCGGCATCCCCCAAGCGATGACCGTGGGTATCGTTCAGGCGTTTGAAATGATCCAGATCAATCAACACCACGCAGACGTTCCAATTAGCACGAATGGCCAACTGCAAGGTTTGTGGCAGGGCATCCTGCAGGTGGCGACGGTTATACAGGCCGGTCAGTACATCCCGTACTGCCTGTTCACGAAGGGCGGATTGCAAGGCCTCGATTTCAGCGATTCGCTCTTCCAGCTGGCGGTTAAGTTGGGTCAGTTTCTGCCGGGCATTTTCTGCTTCCGCATGTTCCTTGCGGGCGCGGTCACGTGCGGATTGCGCTTCAGCCAGTTCATGTTGTACTTGTAATGTCAGATATCGGGTTTCGTTAGCATTGGCCGCTACCCGTGTGTAATGGTGATGAAAGGCTTGTGACAACACATAGGCTTGCTTGTAATCCTGACGGTCGGCGTGGATTTTTGCCTGCAGGTTCAGAACGTCCAACGTCAACTGGTCATCGTGCGAGCGCTCTGCCTGTGCCACCGCGATATCGCACTGTGCAAGTGCTGATTGTGTGTCCCCTTGTTGGGCATCGTGTTGGGCGTGCAGGTATGCGAGGTAGCCGACAAAAAATGGATCATCATCACCACCCAGTGTTGTGCTGGCCAATTGCAGATAGTGCTCCCCCCGTGACCATTCGCGTGCATGAAAACAGGCATCAGCCGCTACACATTGCACAAAACCCAGGTCGCGCGGCGTGATGCTGGCACTGGTGATGTGGGCCAAAGGTTCGACAATGACCAATGCTGCATCAACCAGGTCTTGATGGATCAAACACAGGGCCAGATTGGCTGAGAACAGATCCAGCAGGCTGGTGCGACCAAATGGCAAAATGGTATGACGGGCATCGTGCAACAGCTTGTGTGCAAGGTCATAGTTGCCTGCATTCAACTGATAGACACCGATATTGTGATTGATCAAGGCTGAAACCGGTGTGCCTTGTTGTCGCCGGATCAGTGACAGAGCATGATAAGCTAGCCGCAACCCTTGTTCACGATCACCGCTGCTGGTGTTGGCAATGCTGAGCGTATTCAGCAAAGAGGCATGATCCAGCGCACCCAGATGTTCCAGTTTGGGCAGCAATGCTTGCAACCGCAACGAGGCCTGATGCGACAGTCCTTTTTCCAGCTCGATTTGCGCCAAAGCTTGTTCGGTACGTAATTGTCCTGGTACATCCCCTTGATGCAGGAAAAAATCGGCCAATTCCGTCAACTGCTCAAAAGCCTGATCACGCTTCCCGAACCGGCTTTCATATTTGGCGAGAATCAGGCGGGCATGGGCCTCCCCGTGGCGATCCTGAACCTGAGCAGCGGCCTGGGCGGCTTCCTGGGCGATGATGTAGGCATTGGCTGGGTCGATCAAGAGCAGCGACCAAGCATGATGAATGCTGGCCTCGATATCGATACGCTCCATTCCCGTTTCAGCCACGTTACTTGCTCACTTTAATGTTCTTATTGGCACCCATTACACCACGCTTGCGCCGATGATTCGAGTTTATATGATGATCGGTATGCATCTTGATTGCCCGATGCTGACGATATAGAGGCCAGCAAATCAATGGTGACAGATGAATTATAGGATTCGTTGCTGCTCAAATGATGTTATCCATGATAATGACTGGATTATTTGTAGGAAGGTTGCATTGGCATGAATCGATTGTTGTCGCCAGTGGCGGCGAGCCTGGAAATCAAGAAAAGTCGGTTTCTTGGTTGGGTGGTACCGGCGTATAGTCGGGCTGAAGTGCAGCAGTTGCTGGATGCAGTACGTCGACAGCATCCTGATGCAGCACATCATTGCTGGGCGTGGATATTGGGTAATGACGCAGCGATGAATGACGATGGTGAGCCAGCAGGTACGGCTGGCAAACCGATCCTGAATGTATTGCAGCATAAACAGCTTGGTAACACATTGGCAGTGGTGACGCGCTATTACGGCGGTATCAAGCTTGGGGCCGGTGGATTGGTGCGGGCTTATGGCCAGGCTGTGTCGTTGGCCTTGGCAGATGCCATTTTGCAACCGGTAGTGGCCATGGCGGAACTGAAGCTGGTGGTGCCAGTGGAGCAGGAGGGCCGGTTACGTGCCTGGCTGACCAAAGTGGGGATTGAGATGGCAGTTCAGCATGATTTTGCAGTACGGGTCTTCATTTTAACCTTACCGGCCGATCAAGTAGTCGCCACACGGGCTGAGTTGATTGATTTGACACACGGTCGAGTGCAATGGCGGGGATAAGGTCAGTTGAATACGTTGGGCGGCGGCGTATGTGGCACAGATTCCATGCTATCTGGACAGCGTGTTGTGCGCGTTGCCCCATTGCTGCAGAGTGTTTTCTGCATTGAATGGCGTCAAGCTCAATTGGTTTTGATTTGCCGTCAATGCCATGGGCTGTGATTGGCCTGTAACCAGGGCGGTACCCATACGGTGCCATTTTTGCTCTGGTGCGGTGCCGCAAAGTTGCAAACCCACACTGGTCGATGTTGCCGCCAGGCAGAGTGTTGGGAATGCCTGGTTATACATGAGCCCATCCCTTTTCAAGCGCCAGGATTGATTCGGTTGAGCATCGCACGTTTGTAACAGTACACGACCTGTTTGGCTACCTGTATACGCATCAGCGGTCAGGCATAGCCCTGTCGTGGCAGAGAACCAGATTTGTCCTGCTATGGCAAGAGGCCGACTGGATCGTTCACGTAGTGCAGCCACCCCTGGCTGCCTGGCATCTGTTGATTTGCGAAGATCATCATGTGGTGATTTTGGTTCCATTGGGGTGGGTTGTTTGGCCATGCTTGGCTCGACTGGTGCGGCTGGCAGCGGTGCAGGGGCCAAGTTGGCGGTATGGCCAGCTGTGGGAGTATCCGATTGAGTCTGCTTACCTTTACTCGGTGCCGATTGTTTTTCGAGAGATTCCGATATGGGCGAAGGTTGAGCAACCAATGGTGCTGGTACGATATCGGCTTCTACCGTACGAGCCTCAGGTGCTGGATTGGACGATCGGGCGGTGGGTGGCGCTGGGGTGGTGGTTGCAACGTCAAGCTTGGGCGCAGGCTTACCCGGTTTGGCAACCTCGGCAGGCGCTGGTGCGGCGGCTGGTTGTTCCATTGCTGGGACTGGTATGGGGGGGGCAGTAGGCTGGGATGCTGTATCGTTGTCCATAACCATTGGTGATTCTGCAGATTGTTGAAGGGCAGCAGCCTCTTCCTTTTTCCCCATGTTCATTTCCAGCACCATACCTAACCCGATTATTATGGTAGCAGCTGCGGCCAGTGGCCTGGCATACCAGGGGCGGCGGCGTGGCAGCGCGACGACTTTGTTGTCTGCGGTAGGGGTGACCGCATCACGTGCGGCCTGCAAAATGGCTGCGTCCAGGACAGCACTGGGTTCGGGGGATGGCAGGTCGCGATAGATTGAGCGGACAATAGTTTCATCCGGTAGCAAATCCTGGTGCAATGGGGTTTGAGGCTTCATTTATCGGTCCCCCATCAAGGCAGCCTTGAGCTTGGTAATGGCGTAACGCAATCGACTCTTGGCCGTTTCGGGTGTAACACCGGTCAACGCAGCAATCTCATCAACACTCAGCTCAGCGTGTTCTCTCAGCAAAAAAGCTTCCCGTTGATTGGCGGGGAGTGTTGCCAATGCTTGCTGTAGTGCGGCCCGTTGTTGCTTGCTTTCCAGTTGCGCATCTGGGCCTAGGTCATTGCTGGAAAAGGTCGATAACAGATCGCTTTCTTCATCCAGTTCCAGCTCCGACAATTTGATAGGGTCGCGTTGGCGAATCATATCGATCAGACGATTGCGGGCAATCTGATATAACCAGGTGCGGAAGGCCGCGGCCGGTTGGTATTCGTGGCGGGTGCGGGTAACGGCGAGCCAGGTATCCTGATAGATATCGTCTACCCACCCTGGTTGAGGCGATTGCCGGGTGATGAATGCATATAGCCCTCTACGATGGCGGGCATAGAGTGCCTCAAACGCAGCGGTATCGCCCGCGGCGTAGCGCAACATCATGTCTTCATCTGGCAATTCGGCATTCATGCGGCCGAATTCTAAGCCAAATAGCGTGGTTTTGGCGAAAAGTACCACCATATTCGCTGTAAGCCACGCCAGGTACGAGATTGAACTTGTGGGGCCACCCCATGGAGATGTACCCCAGTCCTCTTGCTTACGGATTACTTGCCGGCTTGGTTGACAGGGACTTGGCCAGGCCAACCAGGCGAACAAACTCACCGCGATAGCCGAATGGATCATGACCACGTGCGCTGTCTGCCAGTTTCTGGATCTGGTCATAACCAAATTGACCAATGTATTTACCACCTTTCAGCTCTTGCCCGAATGCCGCAACGGCAGCCGCAAAACGGAAGTCTTCGCTGGTTTGCGCGGCGGTCTTGATGTCACGTTTGTACAGCGGAAACTCCAGCAACTGGCTCTTGTCACTACCCGGGATTTTGTAGCGCATGCGCAGGAAAGCCAGCTCATCTGTCTTGTCACTGCCGGATTGGGTGGTTTTGTCACTGCCATATCGCAAGCCATCGAGCATGCGCTTGCCGCCAATCAGGGTGACTTCATATAAGGCGGTAACGCTGTGGCCTGCGCCGATTTCACCGGCGTCTACCTTGTCATTGTTGAAGTCTTCACGTTTCAGCGCACGGTTTTCATAACCAATCTGACGGTATTCGGCAACAACATTGGGGTTGAATTCCAGCTGGATCTTCACGTCTTTGGCAACCACGGCCAGCGTAGAACTGAGTTCGTCCGACAGAACTTTCTGTGCTTCATTCAAATTGTCGATATAGGAGTAGTTACCGTCGCCGGCATCAGCAATCTGTTCCATCAACTGCTCGTTATAGTTACCTGCACCAAAGCCCAATGAGGAAAGTGATACACCGCTTTTACGTTTTTCTTCGACTAAACTCTTCAATTGCCGGAAGTCACTGATACCCACATTGAAGTCACCGTCAGTCGCCAGCAGAATGCGGTTGATCCCCTCCTTCATAAAGCCTTGGCTTGCCATTTGATAAGCCAGCTGAATACCTGCTGCCCCTGCAGTAGACCCGCCAGGGCGTAACTGATCAATGGCGGCGCTGATTTTGGCTTTTTCACTGCCAGAGGTCGGTTCCAGTACCACTTGTGTACCGCCGGCATAGGTCACCATTGAAATCCGGTCTTGCGGGCGCAGCTGATTAGTCAGCAATTTAAGGGCATTCTTGACCATTGGTAGTTTGGCAGGCTCATTCATTGAGCCGGACACATCAACCAAAAACACTAGGTTGGCTGGAGGTAACGTCGCCTTGGCCACGTCAGATGCCTTGACCCCAATGCGTATCAGGTAACTATCTGGATTCCAGGGAGAGGGGGCGATTTCGGAGGTCACACCGAACGGCACCAGCTTACCCTCGTTTTTTTGCTGCGGCAGCGTGTATTGGTATGGGAAGTAGTTAATCAGCTCCTCCACTCTGACGGCATCGGCAGGTGGCAATTGGCCTTGATTTAGAAAGCGCCGCATATTGGCATATGCCCCCGTATCGACATCGATACTGAAAGTGGAGACGGGGGCGTGGGCAACCTGTTTGATCTCGTGTTGGCTTAGTTCCTGATATTTCTCTGTATTGGTCGGTTGTGGTGCATAAATCGGTGGGGCTGGCATAACCATGCGTTCTGCCATCAGTGCGGGGGCCACTTTGCGCTGTGAGCCGGATGGCGCATGACCTGCAGCAACGGGTGCCGGTGCCGCAATGGCCACCGGTTCAGCGGCCGGTTTGGCGGCATCCGCGTTATGTGCCTCCTGGGCTACGGGGGGGGCTTCAGCAGCGCGCTCATAATGACCACAGGCGCTGAGTGTAAAGACCGTGGTCAGAGCCAGGATCAAAGGACGTTTTGTATTCACGTTGTTCTCCGTCAGGTGGGATGTGATACAGCTTAAACGGAGCGGGTCAGGAAAACGGGTTAAAGCAACTGAAATTTTTTTGCCTGACAAAGCACGAATCCGGCCATGTAGCCGGATTCGCATTACACCTGATCAGATTGTTGTATTAACGTAATACCATGATGGACAAGTTGGTGTGAGCCAGTTGTCCGGTATGGTCCACTACCTGTACCGTCAGGTCAGCCATACCAGTGGCTTCGGCAGCTGGCTGAATGGTCAGTTGATATTGATTGCCCCCCAGGTACCGGAAGCTGAGATCGGTATTGCTGGCCAATGCGTGGTTGGATGTAGTGGCAGAAAGCTGCACTTGGCTTGGGTCTTGCGCTGCCAGGTCAATCAGCACCGTGCCTTTGCCATTTTTGCTCAAAATCAGCTGTTTGGTGTTCAGGCTGATACCCAGCTCGTTCTGCAGTCGCGGTGGATAGAAATGCTTGACCGAGGCGGTGTCACCATTGGTAAGTCCATTGCGTTGTCCCAGCTGGCTGAGCGGAATGTTAGGGTCAACTGGTCGAATGGTTGGGATGGAACGGTTGATGGCAAATGCCCAGGCACCGTAATGCATGATGGATCGGAAATCGTATCCCCCAATGGGGTCGGCCCCACGTGTAATGCGGAAGTTGTGCTGATTGGCTGTAGGGATATTGCTCCAGTTGATGGTGACAAAGCGGGCGCGATCCGGCCGGTTTTGCTCATGATCCCAGCCCAATGCGTGTAGCAGTTCATGGGCAGCAATCCCCATGTATTCGCAGCCGCGACCCAACGATAATTCCTGCCCACCTCCCACCATCCCGATATACGAATAACAAGCACCGGCTTGGTTACTGGTGACGCGGATATAGTTGGTTTGATTGGTGCGGGCCACGAAACGCACGCCAGTTTTCGCGGTGATATGTGCCGTAGCCTGCATGAAGGCGTTGCGTGCTGCAGAAGAAGCAGCGGCCAGCGAGTAATAAACCGTGTTGTTGGGCCAGCGTCGTGAAGTCCCGACATGATTGTCCAGCGGCTCGATTTCAGTGGTTTGTACCTCCCGGTTGGATGTCCAGGGAACGACCCGAATTGAAGGAATGCCGAAGCGTTGTATGGCTTCATGTGTCCCTATCACGATGTCGTCAATGACTGCCAAGCCATTGTAGATGGTATAGGGCACCAGTTCGTCGGTTTCCAGGCTATATCCATGGGCGGTCTGGCCGTTCGAGGACTGAGACGGCTCGGTCGCATAGAGTACTGAAGCCATCATACTGGTGGCCAGTAGGGTCATACTGCGGGCGAACATCATGCGTTGCATATTTCACCTCCGTCGTTGATTGACATACAACATCAGCTTTTCCGTCGTGTGCGGTGCAGCCAATTAAATGTCCATGTCATTCAGTTTGATTTCTATATTTCGAAATTGCAAAGATATTTTTTTGTTTAAATAACAATATGATGCAATGCATATGTGAATTGCGAAACGTAATATCGTCAGAATGGTTATGAAGAAGTATTTGTAACAACCGGTTTTTCTGAAAATATCAACGCACTGTGCAAGGTGGTTCAAAACATGCCATTACGTGCATAGTGATTGCAAGTATTCAGAATAGATACTCGCTTATTTTTGATGAGTTGCAGATATATTTATATTGGAGCTACTTTTTTCCGACAGACGGTTAGGTGGGGAGTGTTGACGTAGTGTTGATCAGATCTGATCGGGTCGTACCTTGATATCAGCACGACCCCTTGTTATTCAGAGGAGCAAATTAGCGAATCCAGTTCCAGCTTTGCCAGTTGGCCCCTTGCGAGATGCGGTATAGCACCACATTATTGGTACTGGTCAATGACAGGGCGACATTGCCGTTGTTGCCATTAAGCAGCGCATTGCCACTACGACGCCAACGTTGGTCGCTGTGATTGTTGCAAGTGTAGACGATGGCATCGATCCATTCGGCGGGTGTGCCGTTGGTATCCACGCAGAACTGTGGGTTGGCTACATTGCGGATATAGCCATTGCCGTCTTGATTCCAGCGTTGGGTATTGCTGCCATTGCAGGCACGGGCAACCAGCTTGGTGTAATTGCTCAGGCTGCCAGCCACATCCAGGCACAGATTGTTGTAGGGTGAAACGAGCTTGTAGCCGTTGCCGGAGGGTGTCGTGGTACCGCTGCCAACCTGTACCGCCAGCGTGGTACGGGCAGACTTGCCATTGCGATCGTTGGCTTGTACCGCGATATTGGCCGTGCCATTGACGTTTGCTACAGGGCGTACAGTCAAGGTGTATTGATTGCCAGCCAGTTTACGCAGGCTCAATCCACTGTTGGCGATGATGCTGGGATTATCACTGTTGGCAGCTAACTGCACGCTATTGGGGTCGCTGGACGAGATATCAATGGTGACCGAACCGGTGCCATTCTTGCTGATGACCAATTGCCGCGTACTGATGCTGATGCCTAGATCACCACCGCTTTGAGATGGATAGAAGTGTTTGACCGATGCCACATCGCCGGCCGACATGCCGTTCCGTTGCCCCAACTGGTTTAGCGGGCGGCTTGGATCAAGCGGCTGAATGGTGGGTTGAGCGCGATTGATTGCAAAGTCAAATGCACCATAGTGCATTAATGAACCAAAATCATACGCCCCAATGGGATCGGCCCCTTGTGTGGCTCGGAAGTTGTGCTGATTCTGGGTGGGGATATTGTTCCAGTTGATGCGTACATAACGGTCGCGATCCGGCCGGTTTTGCTCATGATCCCATCCCAATGCATGTAGTAGTTCATGTGCTGCAATTCCCAGGTACTCACAGCCGCTGCCCAGCGATAGTTCCTGAGCGCCACCGACCATTCCCACGCTGGAATAGCACATCCCACTCTGGTTGCTGGTGACGTAGACGTAGTTTGGTTGATTCGTTCGTTGCACGAACCTGACACCCGTTTTCTCTGTGATATGGCGAGTGGCTTGCATGAAAGCATTGCGAGCGGCACTGGATGCCCAATCAAGCGAATAGTAGAGCGTATTGTTGGGCCAACGACGCTTGCTGCCATCGTGGTTGTCCATCTGTATGCCATCAATCTGCACATCACGGCTAGATGTCCATGGCTCGATACGGAGCGAACTGATTCCTTTGCGTTGAATCTCGTCATGTTTCCCCAGCACGATATCACCCAATACGGCGTTGCCATTGCGAATTTCATATGGAATGCGCTTACCCGATTCGGCGTGATAGCCATAGGCGACTTGGCCGTCGAGCGGGTGAGCCTGTATTTCTGCTGGCAAGTTTGATGCAAAAGCGTGGCCTGAGATCAGGCTGCCGAATATCAGCACGGTGTGGAGATGGCGTGTGGAAGGTTTCATCAATGACATCCTGGCTGCGAATAATTGGACGAAGGAAGGCCGCCAGTTCAGCGGACTACCTTATATGCATAATATTTGTGTCCAGCGCAGTTTTTCATGATTGAAAAAATATGGCAATAGCATTGCACGAGAAAGTTGGATATTATAATTAATTATTATAAATAACATTGTTATATATTTAATTTTATGACGTAGTCAGATCAAGCTTGCTTGATAGAATGCTACTGTGAATGTTGGCTATGTGGAGTTCTGGAAGAGTTTTCCGTGAACACTATTGTATTGGTAAAGAATTCACATTTATAAAACAAAAGAAACAGATAAGTGCACATGGAGTGACTGTTAGTCATCTTATTTTTGTTTTAGTAAGAAAATAGATTTGTAGCCTATGTCATCCTTGATCGGATTGATTAGTAAACAATCGATATTTACTAAGTAACAATGAAGCTGTGAGTAACAAGCTGTTGGAATTGTACATCTGATTTATCAATGAAAATAGCAATAAAATTCTATAAAAGTGTTAGTTTGAGCAATATTTTTATAGTTTATGCGCGCTATCTGAGTGGCAATATAGTGGTAATTTATGGCTATGTCATTTCTTTTGGTTGTTGTATGCAATTGACATTAAATGGGGTAGGGTGACAATCTTTGCATCGCGTTTCCGATATGAAGGTTTCGCCCCATATTTGCTTTTTATGAGAGGGAAGCTCCAGCAAATACGGTGAAGATGGCTGGCGACCCGCTGGCCCAATAACCCAAGAAAGCCGTTACGAAGGCTGAAAACAAGCAAGGAGTTCACATGCAGTTCAAACGTACATACCTCGCCAGTGTGGTCATGGTGGCGTTATCCGGTATTGCATATAGTGGTGTGTCAGATGAGAACGACATCAATTCGCGACGAAATAGTGAAGCTGTGTTGGAGACGGTCACGCTGAAAAATGGCGATGTGATCACCTATGAAGTGGTTGGTGGCAAAGCGATTCTGGGAGACATGATTCTTGGGGAGCACGAGCTAATCAAGCGCACAGGTGAAGTGGGGGCGTTTACTGTACGGAGTTGGCAGCGGGACGTGTTGAGTCGGTTGAAAAATCAGCCTGAGGATAATCCAGATGCCCATACCCAGCGCTGGCCGAACAATGTCCTTTACTACGCATTCTCGCCCGATTTGCCAAAGCAGGCCAGAGACGCTGCCTTGGCGGGGATGAAGCTGATTACTGATAAAACCCAAGTCCGTTTCAAAGAACGAACCAATCAGGAGAACTATGTTGAGTTCTACGCCGGCGATCGCTGTGCATCATCGGTAGGCATGGTTGGGGGCAAGCAGTACATATCTCTGGGCGCTGGTTGTGAGCGTCCGGGGATTGCGGCACATGAGATTTTGCACGCACTCGGCTGGCATCATGAGCAGATGCGGCCAGATCGCGACAGCTATGTTACCGTCCATGAAGGGAATATCGAGCAGGGTAAAACTGGTAACTTCCGCAAAATGCGCCCTGGCAGTACTGATCCGGTCGGGCCTTACGATTTTCAGTCGATCATGCATTACAACGCCTACAGTTTCTCTGCCAATGGACAGCCGACCATTACGCCGAAGGACAGTAGCATCCAACTATCGCAATTGGGCCAGCGTCGGGAGTTGAGTGATGGTGATGCGCGCTCGGTCAATCAACTCTATCCAGCGCCGACGGGTAGTGCCGATCTTCGGATGACTGTCAGTGCCAAAGAACTGCGTATCGACGAAAACAATAGTGGCCAGCTGGAGTTGGATTTGGTTGCGCCGGCAAATGATCCCGTGGTGCTGTTGCGGGCCTCGCTGGATAAACAGGATGTGGTGGAGGGTGTGGACTTTACACCGGGTAACAGCAACCGGCGCACGGTGACGGTCAAGCCTTATCCGTTCAAATTTGGTACCGTCAATGTGACTGTGGTGGCAAAAACCAAGAGTGGTCGGGAAGCCTCCGCAATGTTCAAGGTCACCGTGGTGGATGACCCGACGGTGGGTGGTACACAAGGACAGCCTGATCCATTCTCGCCGGATGGTCGTTACAAACATGGTGACAAAGTCACGCATGACGGCAAGATTTATCAATTTACCTTGTTGAAAACGGACGGGCAGCCTCACCCGAGGGCCTCGTTACCAGGTACGTATTGCAAACCAGGCATTTGTTCACAGGCATCACCTCTTAAAGACACTACCACAGGGAAAACAATCGCTTATTGGACAGAAGTAGGCAGGGCACCATCGCCTACACCCGTACCCACCCCGACACCAGCACCCAAGCCGTTCTCGCCAAATGATCGGTACAAGCATGGTGATGTGGTGACGTCGGGTGGCAAGGTTTATCAATTCACCTTGCTGAAGACAGATGGCCAACCGCATCCACGGGCTACTTTGCCCGGTACTTACTGTCAGCCGGGTGCTTGCTCGCAGTCAACACCACACCGCGATGCGACCACCGGAAAAGTCATTGCGTATTGGACCGAGACCGGCAATGCAACACCTACACCTAATCCAACACCGACACCAGTGACCAAACCATTTTCACCGAATGAACGGTATAAGCATGGTGATACTGCCAGTTTTGGTGGAAAGGTGTATCGGTTCACTTTATTGAAAACGGATGGTCAGCCGCACCCACGGGCCACGTTGCCGGGTAGTTATTGTCAGCCTGCTACATGCACTCAGACTAGTCCACACAAGGATACTGTAACTGGAAAGACCATTGCCTTCTGGACTGAAGTAGGTAATACGCCAACGCCAACGCCAACACCAACACCAACACCAACACCAACACCAACACCAACACCAACACCAACACCAACACCAACACCAACACCAACACCAACACCGGGGGGCGTTACACCGTTCTCGGTTGATGCGCGTTATAAAACCGGGGATAAGGTGTCGTTTGCCGGAAAGGTGTATCAGTTCACGGTATTGATGCGAGACGGCCGCCCGCACCCGCGGGCAACCTTCCCAGGCCAGCTTTGCAAGCCGGATTCATGCACACAGAGCCAACCGGCACGGGATACCAGTACAGGTCTGCCAATTGCATTCTGGGTAGAAGTCGGGGGCACGACACCAGCCACCAAGTGTGATACGCAGCTTGATGTGACACGTGACTACCGCGTAACCAATCAGCAAAGTGGTACGCAATTGTCCCCATCGCAGGATCAGTCATTGGCACCAGTACTGGTCAAGCGGGATGACGCCATGCGCTGGCGTTTGTCACGCAATGCCGAAGGATTCTATATCCTCTCCAGCAAGGTCAGCCATTTGTCACTGGATCTGCATGGCAGTACCAAACAGCAGGTCGGTGGGGCCACCATTCTCTATACCACGCATCGTGGGATAAATCAGCAATGGTGCCCGATGAAGACGGCAAATGGCGGCTACCAGCTGGTGTCCCGTCTGACAGGTTTTGCATTGGGGATTGGAAATGCGCCGGGCGACCAGCCGGTTGTGCAGCAACAGTTAGGCAGCACACCTAGCCTGATCTGGACGCTTAACTGAGTTGCTTTGGCAGCACTAAAGCCCTGAAACCTGTTGATTGCCGGGTGAGCCATTAGGCTGCCCGGCATTTTTTGTTTAAGTGTCATGATAATTACTCTGCAAGACTAAAGGGTGTAAAGCTGTCACTGCAAAATCATGACTGGTTTGTTTAGCTGTCAGGTAGCTAAGTTTTGAATGGTCGAATGTATTTTACGAATTGCCAGCTGGTTCTCTAATATCCCGATACTACCTTCTGCCAAGCAGTGAGAGAGTACTTCACTTGATATCTGCCATTGATTCCAATTGAATGCTTGCAGGCATCGGTATTTAGTTATCTGGACTTGCTTGTAATTGAATCTGGATATTCGAATCAGAAAATAATATGGCGAGGCACGATCCCAGTGCACGCTGAGCAACTCAGGAGAGAATACATGGCTATTGTGCTTGCCGCGGGCGTACTATTGACAGGAGGGGCACTGGCTGCCAGCAGCTTGCCAAGCAAACCGGAACCAATCGAAGCATTCTATGAACGCATTTTCATGGAAGAGATGATGGAGCAACCGGAAACGCTGACGCAGTTGCGCCTGCTGGAGCCGCGTGGCATCACTCGCCACAACGGTGAGCTGGATAATTTGTCACTGGCCCAGGATGACAAACGCTTTCGGCGCCTCAAACAGACGACGGAGTCCTTGCGTCGATACGACACTAAAGGAATGCGATCGGATCAGCGTTTGACCTATGACACGTTGAATTGGTTTACCCAGAACCAGTTGGCTGGCGAGCGTTTCCGATATCACAGCTATCCAGTCAATCAGCTGTTTGGCGTGCAGAATAGTTTCCCGACCTTTATGGTGACAATGCACCCGCTGACCAGCAAGGAAGATGTTGCGTACTATCTCGCCCGTCTTGGCAAAGTCAGTATCAAGTTCGATCAGTTGCTGGAACAGCTCAAAGTGCGTGAGCGTAAGGGCATCATTCCACCCACGTTTGTCATCGATAAAGTATTGGAGGAGATGCAGGGGCTGATCGCCATGTCACCCAAACAGAACCTGCTATACACCCATCTGGACAAAAAGCTGGCCACCTTGAAGGGATTGTCGGAAGACGATCGCGAGGCCATGTTGAAGCAAGCCGAGCGGCAGATTGATGATGCCGTTTATCCAGCCTATCGGCAGTTGATCAGCTACATGACTGCACTACGCGCCAAATCTGACAATCAGGCAGGGGTGTGGAAGCTGCCAGATGGCGATGCGTTTTACGCCTATATCCTGAAACAGCGGACCACCAGTGACGATACCCCGCAACAAGTGCACGAACTGGGGCTGGCAGAAGTGGCACGTATCCAGAAGGAAATACGCGCCATTTTCAAGGCGCAAGGGCATGAAGGGGAAGATCTGGCCAGCCTGATTCAGCAGATTGGCAATGACAAGCGCTTCCTTTACCCAGATTCCAACGAAGGCCGGGCACAGATTCTGGCGGACTATAAACAAATCCTGGGTGAGATTGATCAGGGCATCACCAAGGTCTTCAATGTCAAACCCCGTGCAGCACTGGATGTGCAGCGCATTCCGCAGTTCAAGGAGAAGACATCGCCTGGGGCCTATTATGAAGGTCCGGCACTGGATGGTTCCCGTCCTGGCGTATTCTTTGCCAATCTGTACGATATCAAGGCGACCACACGCTGGGAGATGCGTACATTGGCCTATCATGAAGGCATACCGGGCCATCATTTCCAGATTGGTATCCAGCAGGAACTGGAACAGGTCCCGACATTCCGGAAGTTCATGTCATTTACTGCCTATTCAGAAGGCTGGGCGCTTTACGCTGAACGGCTGGCATGGGAAATGGGCTATCAGAACAACCCCTATGACAATATAGGTCGCTTACAAGGTGAATTGTTCCGTGCTGTACGACTGGTGGTGGATACGGGTATTCACTACAAACGTTGGACCCGGGAAGAAGCCATCGACTATATGGCACAGAATACCGGTATTGTGTTGAGCGATGTCACCGCCGAAGTTGAACGTTATATCGTGATGCCTGGGCAAGCTTGTGCTTACAAGGTGGGGATGATGAAAATTCTGTCCTTACGCGACAAGGCCAAACAAGTACTGGGTGATCGTTTCGAATTGTCGGCTTTTCACGATGTAGTGTTGAAAAATGGCGCCATGCCACTCAAGTTGCTTGAGAAAGCGGTCGATCATTACATTAAGGAGAATCAAAAGTTGGTAGCCAAAGGTTAGCGGATTATCCCTGAATGAGCCTGGATGCGTTTTGATCCGGAAACCTTTGAACGGATGCGCTATGCTGCATCTAGTAAACTAACGTGACCGGGAGGTTAGTCCTTTTTCATGTCGGGCGTTCAGGCACCTACCTTTGCTCAGGCCGCGCTGGCAGCGGCCTTGGCCTATCGCTATACAGTGGGGGAGGCTCTGCTGGTTGACTGGTTACCCAAACGTACCCGGGTGCTGCACCTGCGCCTGCAAACCGAGGACTTGTACGTGACGGTGGACGCTGATGGCGATTGTTATGTCATCAAAGATACCAACAACCCGCGTGTGCAGTTTGCCCATGTCACCTTACTGGATCTGGCGGATGGTAAGGTCCGTTATCTGGTTGAACACACGCTTGGCAAGGCTGCCTATGAATGGGATGGTACCGAGATTGTGCTGACCTTGGATGAAGGCAGTGGCTTGGTACCGCCAGCCCATATTCTGCATTGCCGTGTCGTGGATGATTTACCAGCCAAATAGGTAACACCTTCATATCGATCGCAAAAGCATCTGATAGCCCGCTACAATGGCGGGCTTTGATGTTGCTGGAGCACGCCGATGCTGATGGTGATTTCCCCTGCCAAAACGCTCGATTACACCACCCTGCCGACTACTTCAATCCATACCCGACCTGACTACCTGAATCAGTCCCATGCACTGATCCAGGCTTTACGAGAGTTTTCGCCAGCCGATATCCGGCAATTGATGGATATCAGCGATGAACTCGCCGTGCTCAATGCAGGACGTTTTCAGAGCTGGCAACCTAACTTCACATTGGATAATGCCAAGCAAGCTGTACTGGCTTTCATGGGCGATGTCTATGAAGGGCTGCAGGCCAATGCCTTTGATGATGGGCAGCTGACCTTTTTGCAACAGCATTTGCGGATTTTGTCAGGCCTGTATGGTTTGTTGCGTCCACTGGATCTGATGCAGCCCTATCGGCTGGAGATGGGTACCCGATTAGCCAATCCAAAAGGGAAGGATCTCTATGCTTATTGGGGGGATACTTTGACCGATGGATTGAACGCATTACTGGCCGGCGAGTCAGAGCCGGTGCTGGTCAATCTGGCGTCAGACGAGTATTTCAAAGCCGTTAAACCGAAGAAACTCAATGCCAGATTGATTACGCCGGTATTCCAGGATTGGAAAAATGGCCAGTACAAAATCATCAGTTTCTACGCCAAACGGGCACGAGGCCTGATGGTGCGATATGCGGTGATGAACCGTGTCGAGGACCCGCTTCAATTGAAACTGTTCGACTATGAAGGCTATGCATTGGCTGGCGATGTGTCGACTGACACGACCTGGGTGTTCCGCCGTCAACTTGCATAAAAAGAAAGCCGCCCGAGGGCGGCTAAATAACAGGGATAGTCAGTGAGGAGGAGACGCAAGTCGCGTCATGAAGCTATCGTGGTGTATGACTAGGCGGTTTTCGCTTAGTTCCAGGCATTCTTAAAAAATTTTTGAAGTGGAGAAATATTGGTGAGAGCGTTGTTGCAGCGGGTCAGCGAAGCCTCGGTAAGTGTCAATGGTGACGTAGTAGGCCAGATTGGCTCGGGCTTGCTGGTGCTGGTGGGTGTGGAGGAAGCCGATACGGCAGCGGACATCGATTGGTTGGCGCGCAAGCTGATCAATCTGCGCATCTTCAATGACGAACAGGGCGTCATGAACTGGTCAGTGCTGGATGTAGGGGGAGAGGTGTTGGCGGTCAGCCAGTTTACGCTGCATGCCAGTTGTAAAAAGGGCAACCGGCCAAGCTACAGCCGTGCGGCCAAAGGCGATGTATCGGAACCGATGTACCAGCAGTTCTGTCACAGCGTGCAGCAACTGCTGGGCAAGCCAGTGGCACAAGGCCAATTTGGGGCAGATATGAAAGTCAGCCTGATCAATGATGGCCCAGTGACTATCTGGCTTGATTCCAAACAACCTGAGTAATCGTTTTTCACCCCCGACTGCCGGGTTGGGCCACAATTTGACAGAACTTGCAATGTGTCCGGTACATGTGCAGGCAGCCAAGGCGGCGTATTGAACGACCACGATGTTGATTGATTACTTGAAACGAACCCGCTCAGCACTCATCACCTGGCTGATACTGATACTTAATGTACTGGGCATGCTGGTGCCATTGCTCCATGGTGGCGAATCGCATTCGTTCACCATGATTGAGAGTGGCGCCAACTACGCACCGCTCACCCTGACCGGCGATAACTGGCGATTGTTGAGCAGCATGTTTCTGCATGGTGGGGTGATTCACCTAGCATTGAACATGCTGATGTTGCTGATCGTCGGCCCGATGTATGAGGCCCATTGGGGGCGTGTCCGTTTTCTGCTGCTGTATCTGGCGGCAGGCATGGCGGCTTCGCTGGCGAGCGCATTGTGGTATGGCAACCATCAGATAACCCAAGTTGAATGGGTGTTCCTGATGCCCATCGAGGTGTCTGGAATTCAACCTGTGGTCAGTATGGGGGCATCGGGTGCCTTGATGGGGTTGATTGGTTCGCATCTCGGGGCGGTACTGGCCAACCTGTTTTCCTGGAAGGCTTGTGAAGTAGAAGGCGCATCGCTGCGGGAAGATGCCTATGTGGTCGGCTCGACACTGGTACTGGGGCTGCTGCTGCCCGCCATGGATAACGCCGCGCACTTGGTCGGTTGGTTGTCGGGTGTGCTGATCGGGTTGGGGTGGGCCACTACCGAGCGCTTATCGCGAATTGGCATGCGGCGTTGTGAGTGTGCATTGTTGGCCGCACTGATTGGCTTATTGCTGGCCCCCCTGCCTGAATCATGGGCAAGCGCTGAATTACGTTCTTATCGCGAAGCCTACTGGCCAACCGTGACCCCGCAGACAGAGCAGTATGACCCTGGCCTGGATAACATAACAGATAAGTAGTGCCATGAACTGAACGGTCATAGTCACCGTGGGCTGGAAGAGTGCGCCAGCCTGCTAATACCACCATCTTTTCAATATCAAATACTTATGTCATAATTATGTGATTCTGCATATATGAAATATGCCGTTCAACATTCCCAATCCCGACTGTCATGCTCCGCCAGCGCACCACTTGGTGCCGGGTGACAGACTGTTTTGCACTGAATCCATAATGACTCGTTTTCTCCCCGTATTTTTTGTCGCAGCCAGTTGTTCCCTTTCTTCAAGTTTTGCACTCGCCGCCTACCCGCCCCTGGTGTTCTACAACGTGCCCAATGCCTACAGTAGCAATCATGAGAACTATCGGTTCTCATCACCAGAAGCGGCAGCCATCAGTGCATTCGGCAAGATCTACCCCAATCATACCTATGCCGGTATTCAGCTCACCAAAATTGGCAAACCTTTCCTCGGTCATATGTGGGATTTGACTTACAGTGATAACGGAACCATTTGGCCTGCTGGCAGTTCCGTCCGCTCCTGGTACCACTGTGGTGACGGCAAGTATTTTTATGCGCCAGAGCAAATGCCCGGTGGTGGTTGCGCAAAACCAGTCCGCCCCGACACACCGACCCCAGCGCCACAACCTTTGGTGCCGATTCAACCGGCTGCGGCCCCCAGCACGCCTGATATCAACCCCAATGAGGCGGCAGGCTGCCAAGGCGGAAATGGCGAGTCACTCACCGGGTTACGTGGTAACCCAATCAATGCCGGTTGGGGGAACAAATGTCAGCTGGAAAGCCATCGCCTGACGGCGTCGCTATCGCTGGACTGGTACTACAACAGCTACGCCAATCCCGTGGCCAATACTGGCGCCCACTGGAGCAACCCGCTGCAGACCAGCCTGGTGTTCGTCAATGCCACCACCGTGCAAGTGTCACGCCCCGATGGCAAGTTGATGACCTACCGCAAATCGGCGAACGGTTGGCAGACCAGTGATGCGTGGCCCGAACGCCTGGTGGAAAGCCTGGACACGGATGGCAAGAGCAAGCTATACCTGCTGACCAATTTGCAAGGTGGTCAGGAAATCTACGACAACAAAGGTCAGTTGCGGAAGTTGATCCAGCGCAATGGGCGCTTGCTTGCCATGACACCATTCCAGTTCAACGATGGGCTGGTAGTCACCAATGAAGACGGTGAAGCGGTCGTGGTACAGCTGGATGAGCGCCGGCGTATTGCTGAAATCAGCAGTGCAAACGGGGCTAGTTTACGTTATCGCTATGATGCCGTCGGCAATCTGCAGCAAGTGACCTTCCCGGACAACAAAGTCCGCCAGTATGTATATGAAGACAGTCGCTTCCCGCATGCCTTGACCGGCATCGTGGACGAAAATAATCAACGCTTTGCCACCTGGCGTTACGACGACAAGGGCCGGGCAATATCGTCTGAACATGCCGGCGGCGCCGAGAAGGTTGAGTTCAGTTACGACAGCGCTGGCGTGACCACCGTCAAGTACGCCACGGGTGCCACTGAACGGCTGCAATTCATCACCCGTGCCAAGCTCCCGGTTTTACAAACAGCTCGTGCGTTATGTCAGGCTGACTGTGCCAAAGCACCCAGCGAATCCTCGGTACATGACGCAGTAGGGAACATCATCAAGCAGACCAACTTGATGGGTGTAGTGACCGAGTACGAGTACGACAACCGCCGCCGTGAAACCCGTCGCGTTGAAGCCGCCGGCACACCGCAGGCGCGGATCATCCAGACCGCCTGGCATGCGAACTGGTCGTTGCCATTGACCATCACCGAGCCCGGTCGTACCAGTAGCTTCCGTTATGATGAGCGGGGTAACCTGCTTGAGAAAACGGTCCAGGCCGGTGCCTTGACCCGGAGCTGGCGTTGGACTTATGGCGCTTATGATCAATTGCTCACTGCTGTGACACCCGACAATAAAGAGACACGCTTCCATTACCAGAATGGACGACTGGTGTGGATCATGAATCCACAGGGGCAGTACCTGAAAATCACTGGCTACGATAACGCCACGGGCTTGCCCAGTCAGTTGGTGGACCCCAACAGTGTTGTCACCACCCTGAGCTACACTCCCCGTGGCTGGCTGAAGACCCGGACGGTGGGTAAGGAACTGACCACCTATGACTACGACGGCGTCGGCCAGTTGAAGCAGGTCACCTTCCCGGATCAGCGCACGATTAAGTACAGCTACGACCCCGCCCATCGCCTGACCGACATCCAGGACAGCCAGGGCAACCGCATCCACTACGAACTGGATGCGCTGGGCAATCAACTGCGGAAACAGGTCTTCGATGCACAA
>NZ_SCOH01000048.1 GCF_005503445.1 Chitinivorax sp. B
CCCCCAAGCCCCGTGTCCCCCAAGGCCGGGAAGGGCTTGCCCACCTGAGCTGATCGCGCCAGCAGTCACGCTCATTCGTCGGGCCCCATCAGCTGGGACAGGCAATAACTTTGCAAGTCTCGTACCTCTTGCAAACCTTGCTGACGTGCTTGGTTGACCCAAGACTCAATCTGTTGAATGGCCAATGCTGGCGAATAAGGTAGCCAGTCAGCCATATCATGTTTGAGTCGTGAGTAAATCAGGTCCGGTATGGCTGTATCCAGCATCTGCCCAAACTGCGCTGAGGTGATAGCCAGACGCTCTTTGGCATATGCAGTTTCATTTCCTCCAGATACGGCCACCCAATTGGCTTCACGATCACGAAACCACCATCGATACAGCGGCCCAAGCATCAACGCGCGCTGGTCAGATGACAAGGCAGCCAACAGGTTCGGCAAGGTCCGTGTATCAGCAAACCGCAACATGTATTCGTCGTGATCTGGCTCGACAGCTACATCGACATAACAAGCGAAATGTGCGGCCAACGCCGATAACGAATGACGACTAGCCATCACGCTGAGCATGGGTAAGCCATCTGCCAGTGCAATCAACTTTGCCAATGTGGGCCACTGGCTGTCGATCGAGTTCAGCGTTATCAGTAAAGGAGACATGTCCGGCGTCGCCCCAGGTACATGGGCCATCAGATTTTGCCAACTATTCGGCAGAGGCTGAATCGCACGCAATACTTGCTCATGGAAAGCATGATCGACCAGCGCATATATCGAGTAAGTCGTCAGATCCAGCTCAGACAAATGTTGGGTCAATACCGCCAAACTATGACTGGGGTTGGGGTCAATATACATGGGGAGGTCAGTTTTTCATGGCAAAAGGAGAGCCAGATTCCAAGGCTTTCAGCATACATTCCTTACATACACTGCCTGGCATTTGCGGTAGGCCCATCGATTCATCTCCTGGCCCAGTATAGTGACGAGAGGCCGCATGAATCTTGATCTCCCCCGGGCATTGCGCCTGAAACCCACCGTCCAGCGTCAAGCTCGCGCCACCAGCGGTCTGGATCACGATCCGTTTCGGGGCCGCCAGGGTGGTATCCGCGCTGGCACTCTCGGCTGTCAGTGCGCCTTTCGCCGCCAGGGTCAGTGTGCTGTCCTGCGCCTGAATCAACAATTCGTCTTCGCCTGTGATCAGGCTCAGGCCGATGCCCTGATGTAGTTCGCCCTCCACCGTGCCGCCAATCACGCTGATGCTCTGCCCTGCATCCCAGCGTTGCTGCTCTCCCGCTGCATAGCTTTGGTGACGGCCGCTCAGCCAGCTATGGCTTTCATGCGCGAGATACAGGCTGTCACGGCTGGTGGCAATGAGGCCGCCGCGACTGGCGAGGATCAGGACTGGATCGGTCAGTTGCGGTGTGGTATCCGGTGCAGTGGCGGCACCGGTGCGTTTGGCCTGGGCATCGCTGAGCGCTTGTTGACTGTCCTGTGCATCCACCATGCCCTGGGCACTATGCAATAAGGCAGGTGTCGCCGCACGTTGCGGGTCCAGTTGTGACTGGGCGGTCTGCTTGACGCCAAGCTGTGCACTGTTGCGCAGGCCTTGATGGCGTCCGCTGATTCGTCCCAAGGTGCTGGCCAATTCATTGGCTTGCTTGAGCAGGGCCAGCGGGCCAGCCAGCTCGCCTGCCGGTTCGTGCTGACGATGGTCATGTTGGATGGGATAGGTGCTGACCAGCAGGCCTTGGCCGACACGGACTGCACCATAAGCGTCACTACGCAATTCAATGCCCTGGCCACGGAAACTGCCACGATAGTTGTCTGCATAGTGCCGCAGGTGGCCAAAGTTGAGTTGGGAATGGTACTGGGTGCTGGCCAGCTGCACGGACAGTTGCTGGTCGCTATCGTCGAATCGCAATTGGTTGTGGCCTTGTTCGTCAAAGCTCTGACTACGCAAGCCCAACAGGCTGCCAGCGTGACGATGGTAGGGCTCGCCACCGGCTGCGCCATGCCACACCGGGCTGAGCCCACCCTGCAGATTGCCTTGCCCAGCGATGCGATGATCATGCGCAGACGCAAACGGCTCTGGGGTGGCCGGTGTAAACGGGCTGGCTTGACTCAATGTCCGACTGGCCGGACTGTAGCTGGCATCCCCCTCCCCCTGTCCGTTATAAGTGCCCCCCAAGACCACCGGGCAGTCCAAGTCACCTTGCTGGAAGTGGACCCATACTTCTTGCCCGATGCGGGGGATAAATTGCATGCCCCGGCCAGCGCCAGCATGACGTTGCAACACTCGCAGCCAGCAGCTCAGCTTATCATCAGCGGTGTGCCCTTGCTGCCAGTGAAAACGGACGCGAATGCGCCCTAGCTTGTCTGTCCAAACGGCCTGATTGTTTGAAGCGGTCATGGCACCCTGCGGGCCGACCACGATGGCGCTGAGTGCGCTGGGCAGAATCGGCCTGGCTACCCGCTGGGGGCGCCACGGCTGAGTCAATGCCAGTAGTTGTGCGGCCAGCGCAAAGCCTTGTTGTTGCGCTTGCTGCATCAAATTGGCCGTATCGCCTGTGGGGGGCGGCTGGTGCGCCAATCCCAGGTCTTGCAGTTGGCAGGACAAATCGTTGATTGGGGTGGGCGGAACGGACGCCGTGTCGGTATCGCCGTTTCTCGCTGCGTTCGAAACCGACACGTCGTCGCTCGCCCAAGGAAGGGGTATCTCACCCAGCATTCGATCCAACAAGTCTTGCCCGGCTTTCGGCAGGTTATTGCGACCAGCCAATTGCAACCGGCAGATCAGATATTGCGGGTCGATGTCATCCTGTTTCAGCAAATGCTGCAGACTATGGCGGGTATGCTCAGTTAACCGGAACCAGGTACCAGGCCGGAAACTGCGCACGCTGCCCAGCGCGTCCAACAAATGACTGTGTGCCTGCTGAGCCTCCTGAATAAATCGGGCTTGAGTCTGGGCGGCATCCGATGAAGCCAATTGATTCGACGCCAAGGGGAAATACTGCTCTCCAGGCCAGCCTTGATCATGACTGCTACCGCTGTTGCTGTATTTGCCAGCATCACGCCAGCTTTGTACTTGTGTTTCTGCAGGCAACAAGGCATGGTGAGTCTGCGTCAATGCAGTCAGCGTGTCCTGCTCTTCCTGACTGCTGCTGGTATGGTAACGCACCCCTTGACCGCCCAGGCTATGCTGGCTTGTCCAGTCTTCGGGTAGCAGGTGCGAATGTGCGAACAACACCAAACGATGGTGACAAGCCTCGGTCAACGTATCAGCGATATCCTGTTCGTTTTCCTCGATGCGGAATGCCACGCCCGTTTCGCTCAGCAGCCGTCGTACAAATTGATAATCCGTTTCCCGATATTGCACGCGATAGCCATGCTCAACAAGCCACGGCGCCCATCCGTCCAGCTCCGTAACACGCCAATCCACCTTCGGCGCATAGGCTGCCAACACTTCTTCAACAATGGCTTGTACGCTTTTGTTTTGAAACACTCGGCTTTGTTGGGTTTGATGTGCAAACCACACCCCCGGCACCACTGTCAGGCGGTAGCGTGTCAATCCACCATCGGCTCCGACAAACGCAGTCTGCGCAATATAACCACTACGTCGCTGTCGACTGCCATCCGGCATGCTGATCAGCAACCGTACCTGCAAATTCGCCAACGCTGCCAGGTCTAAATGGGCATCGGTCGACAAGCAAAGCAGCTCATAAACCGGCAATGCATCCAGTGCCTCGACACCTCGAAAGGCTTCAAGCAGCAAGGTGGCACTATCGATTCCTTCGATATCCAGGTCATACAACCGTGTTTCCGATTGAATCAGCGCTGTTTGGCCCAATAGATTGGACAACGCATCCAGTACTTTGGATGCGCGATCATGGATGAGTTGTGAAAGCATGATGGGGTCAACTTGATAGGGTCATTCGCGAGGTTTGCTGCCAGGCGTTTGCTTTTCAGACTTTTTGATATGAGATAGCACCGCGTCGCGTATCACATCCGCGTCACCACTTTTTCCTATTTTTCCTTGCTTACCGGTTGCAGCCTGGGGGGTCTTTTTCGGTATGGGTTTAGCAGAAGGCTTCACCTGTTTCGCCGCCGACTTAGGCTTGACATTACTTGGCCTGTACTTGGATGCCGCTGCCGCATCAGGCTTGGCAGTGCCAGGCGACTTAGCGCCTGATGACACCGCAGATTTACCTGACACGACTGCAGCGGCAGCCGTCGCGGTCGCAGCCGCTGCAGTAGCTGGACTGGGAGAAAAAACGCTGGTCAATTCATCTTCCGGCTGAGATGCCGGCTGATCCTTGGCGGACAATACACTTTCCAGCCTTGCCGTCGGATCCGTGACAATCGGTACATGCTCCGCCCCTTCGCCCTGCACAGGAACAGCAGGCGCGGCAATCACTGGCTGTACAGGTACTACCGGAACCGTTGGTGCAACTGGTTCACCAGCCGGTGCAGATATCGAAACCGCTGCAGACTGATGATCTTCGGCCAACGCCATCCAAGCGACCCAACCACCAAAACCCAAAGTGGCAGCACCCGCACCGGCCAGCCAATACATCGGTTTGAAACCAAACTGTTTTTTGGACGAAGCAGGCTTACGCTTGGGCACCCCTTGCACGGTAGCTGCGTCAAGCACACTGAATGAATCGGGCACTGCCTTCGAATCCGCTTGGAATAAGGAGGGCCGATTGGACGAGGTCGAGGAATTCGGTTTTGTCATTGCAAATACATGATAGCGTAGAATTGCATGATAATGGTATACTTTGCCGCACGCAAAAAATGTCTTCAGCCAGATGTATTGGCGCTGGCTCAGCCCTCCAGACGCGTTACACAGAGAAGACGTGACATCTCGGCAACATCCAATAAAATTCAATTTGTGAATATAAATTTAGCCTGACAACGTGAGCGACGGATTCGTAATTGCATTGGTATTGCTGTATGCCCTGCTTGCCATTGGCGCAGGCGCCATATTTGTCTTTCCGTCGATACGCGCCAGACTCTTGCAAAAGCTGGCCGCCATTCCCGGGCGAATCAACCATGTCAAGCCAATTGCCGTGGGCCCGTGGCAACGCTGCCAGCAAGCGGCGGCCGCTGCAATCGTCGCCATACAGCAAGGACGTTGGCTTGCCGCAGCCGCCGCACTGATCATTATCACCCCTGTCGTCCTGGTCTTGCTGTTGCGTCTGCAGTCAGGCCCTGCATCCTATTATGACGAAACAGTGACTGACCCGAACCAGACTGTTGCCATGCTGTTACGAGGCGAGCAATTGGTTCCGCCACCGCCCCTCCCGCCCGAAGCATTCATGACACGTGAAGTGGAACTGATCCAGCGAGTACTAGTCTCTGCAAGCCGGGACTGGAACTTGTTTGATTTCGACTTCCAACAACGATTGTTGCTCGCATTCCGTCTGATGGAAGAACGCCATGGTTACAAAATGGTATTGCTGGAAGGTTACCGTAGTCCGGAACGACAAAACACCTTGGCTACAATGGGTAGCAGTGTCACCAATGCTGCCGCATATCAAAGCTACCATCAATATGGTTTGGCCGCTGACTGCGCGTTCCTCCGTGATGGAAAGGTTGTGATTTCCGAACGCGATCCATGGGCGATGCGTGGCTACCAATTATATGGCGAAGTAGCGGAATCACTGGGACTGACCTGGGGTGGTCGCTGGAAAATGATGGACTTGGGTCATGTGGAGTACCGAAAACCAGGCTTCAAGAAAGGCAAACCGCCGGAAGCCACACCCGCCCCCACCCCACAATGAATTCACATTACGCAATGGCAGGATAAGCATGGGAAAACCATTCATTCTTCTCGGCGACTCGACCGATCATGGCGGCAAGGTACTGGAGGGCTCCCCCTACTCCGACATCAACGGCATTCCCATCGCCCGCGTGGGCGACAAGGTCAGTTGCCCAATTCCTGGTCATGGCACCACAGTCATTGCCACAGGCGACCCCACCTGTTTAATAGATGGCAAGCCTGCCGCCCGTCACGGTGACAAAACCGCGTGTGGCGCCACCTTGCTCGCCTCGCAGCAACTGGTTGCTGACAAAGCCGGATAATCCAGCCTGCAAGCCAAAGTTTAGGCAACTATGATAGGTCTACGATCGACCGGAACAGAGGCCGTTAAGGTGGTGAACCATCTGGCGGGAGAAATGATATTTTCCCCAGTCTCGCCTCGTGCAATGCATTCTTAACTCAAATGCCTTGCCAACTGGCTGATCAACGTAGTTTATTTATTTTTCACACATGACAGACGTATGACAAGCAAGTGGAAATGGGCACTATTCAGCGTAGCAGGCATCATCCTTAGCTGGATGATTGCCTTTGCCATATGGCAACAGGCCCAGCGACCGGTCAGCATTACCGAATTGCTACTTTTTGGCGCGTTGATTCCGGTGCTGGCAGGTACTGGCATTTGGATGCTGGGTCGTCACCTGTCGAATAGTGCAAGCACTCCAACCGACACATCGGTGACGTCGTTTGATACAACATCGCCTAACCCGGCCAAGGCCATGCCAGAAACAACACAACAGCAGCCTATTTACATATTGGACAGCAGCTTGATCTGCCTCGGCGGACGAGACCTCGATGGCGTCCGGGATCACGCACAGCAGCACCCGTTGCCAGATTTGGATCCTGAATTGACGGATGAAGATGGTTACCCGATCCGTAGCTATCGTGCTGACGTGGATATCCCGCCAAATTTGGCGACCCCACCCAATCAGAGCGATCAAGACCACCATGAAGCGCGCACAGCCAGAATGCGTGCCCTGCTGGGTCAAGCATTGGAATCATTGCAAGATACCACCGCTGCGTTAGCTGCACAGGCTACTGCATCCAGTCCATCCAACCCTTCAAGCTCCCCACAATCGGCCCAGATGCACCCGGGATGGCACGGCACGACAGTCACCGACACCCTATCCACACCACAGTCCAGCCCATCGATCTCAATCAGCATTCGCCTTTTTCTGGGTACAGCGAACCTGTCTGCAGCCACGCCTTTGCTTTCGGACATTCGCAATTGGCTTGGCACATTCCCAGGCGGTGAGCATTGTGAGGTCAAATTGACTCAGTGTGATCATGCAGGTCACTTACCACAAGATCTGGCTACATTTGCAAACCGCGCCAGCACAGAATCCCATGGCCAAGTCATGATCGCATTGGCAGCCCATTCCGACCTTGATCAGACAATCATCGAAAGCTGGCAGCAGAAAGGCTGGCTGGGCGGTCGTCAAGGTGGTAAGGTGCCGGGCGAGGTAGCATGCGGGCTAATATTCGCCAACCATAAAGATTGCGTTCCAGAGCAAGTCGCCAGCGCTCAGTTCGATTCGATTCAATCGCTTGTACGCCAGAAACCTGCCAACGCCAGCGGCAGAATCGACACACTGGAAATGGCAAACCTGTTGCGCAGCACCAACACAGTCAGCCCATTCAGTGCAACGACTGACCAGCAGGTATGGGTAGACTCGGAAGCATTGTCAAGTGGGGCGGCAGAATTGGGTCAATGGTGGCTGGAGTCATTTCCGGATACACCTGACACGCAGCTGATTCGCCTCGGCAGTGCTTGGGGGCCCTGCGGTACCGCTGGCCAACTGGCACTCATGGTCGCTACAGCCCAGGCCACAGCCGCAAGCGCCCAGCCGCAACTGGCGGTCATGGCAGCCGACCCGATTTACCGTAGTATGTGCCTGATGCGTCCTGTAGCGGCATAAAAGGCACCCAGTAAGCCAGATGGCCTATTAGCCAACGGCAAATTCAACCGATCGATCTGCATAGGCCGCAGATCTTGCAATGTTCAGAATAATCGTTATCGATGGATTTGGATTGATGTCAAACCTCCTATCATTTCTGCGCGACCCGCGTTTCCTGGCCGTCTTTGGCTTGATTCTGGTTGGCGCGATCGTGTCAGTCTCGGCTCAAACCTGGAAAACCGCCGCGATTTGGATGGCCATCATTGTGATCATCATGGGCACAGGTTGGCTGATTTACTGGCTGATCAAGCGCCATCGCGCTGCTACAGCAGGCGACAACCTGAATGCCATGCTGGACGAACAAGCCAAACAGGCCGTCACAACCGCCCCTGATAACCGGCACGAAGAAATCCAGCAACTGCGCAATCGCATGCAGGAAGCCATCAAGACCATCCGCACCTCCAAACTGGGTGAAACCTCCGGCCGGGCCGCGCTTTATGAATTGCCCTGGTATATGGTGATTGGCAACCCAGCCGCTGGCAAAAGCTCTGCAGTCAAGAATTCTGGTCTGAAATTTCCATTTTCAGACCAGAATGGTGCCGCGGTTCATGGCATTGGCGGCACCCGTAACTGCGACTGGTTCTTTACCACAGAAGGTATTTTGCTGGATACCGCCGGTCGTTATTCAGCTCATGAAGAAGATCGGACAGAATGGCTGGGCTTTCTCGACCTGCTGAAAAAACACCGCCCAAAGGCACCAATCAACGGTATTGTGATTGCCGTGAGTATTGCCGAACTTACGCAAAACAAACCTGAATTCACGATCAATTTAGCCAAAAGCCTGCGTCAACGCGTTCAAGAACTGACCGAAAGCCTGTGTGTCTTTGTTCCAGTCTATGTTGTATTTACCAAGATGGATTTGCTGGCCGGCTTTGTGGACTTCTTTGAGAGCAGTGAAGACCACGAACGTGAACGAGTTTGGGGCGCAACCCTACCCTATGATGCCGAACAGAAATTTGACGCGGCGGGTCGGTTCGATGAGCAATTCGAGCATCTTTACGATGGATTGAAGGAACTTAGCATCTCTCGCATGGCAATGAACCGTAGCCAAGCACTGTCCCCAGGTTTGATGACGTTCCCGATGGAGTTTCATGCCATCCGCCCAGTGCTGCGTACTTTCGTTGCCACCTTGTTTGAAGACAATCCATTTCAGTTCAAGCCTGTATTCCGTGGCTTTTACTTCACCAGTGCTCTGCAAGAGGGCGCCGCGGTCAGCCCACTTACTGCACGGATGTCAGACCGCTTTTCCTTGGGCATTCCAGCGCATAAGGCCGAGGCACGCTTTTCAGCCAGCCACGGCTTGTTCCTGAAAGACCTGTTCTCCAAGGTAATTTTTGCGGACAAACACTTGGTCAGACAGTATTCCAGCCGCACCCAACGGCGACTCCGTCTAGGTGTCTTTTTCGGCGCATTCTCCATTCTTGGCCTAATGCTGGGCGCATGGACTTGGTCTTACCTTGGCAATCAGGAAATGACCCGAAATGTTCGAGCAGATCTGGACAAGATCGTCAAGTTACAGCAGGTACGTAACGACTTGGGTACCCAGCTTGAAGCCTTGGAAATTCTGCAGGACCGGATCGAGCAATTGCAACGATACCGCGAAGACAAGCCGATGTCGTTGAGCTTCGGCCTCTACCATGGCGACGAGCTGGAAGCCAAGTTACGGAAGGAATATTTCGGCGGTATCCGCAATGTGTTGCTGAATCCCGTCAGCGGTAGCCTTGAAACCTTCCTGGCTGAAGTCAACAACAATGCCAGCAATCTACGCCCATTACAACAGCCGATGCAGGCCAGCGCACCAGCCAAGGCTGCAATGTACAAAGATTCATCACCAACCAACGTGGAAGATGCCTACAACGCGCTGAAGGCCTATATCATGCTGGGCAACCGCGAGAGGCTTGAACCCGGCCATCTCAATGATCAGATCACGCGTTTCTGGCGGACATGGCTGGAGAACAACCGTGGTACCTTGCCACGAGAGCAGATGATTCGTTCTGCCGAAAAAATTCTGACCTATGTACTATCACAAACCTCGGCCTCAGACTTCCCTCTAGTCGAGAACAAGTTGGCGCTGGTAGATCAGACGCGTGACTCATTGCGCAAGGTTGTGAAAGGCATGCCAGCCCGCGAACGGGTCTATGCAGAAATCAAGATGCGTGCTTCCACACGCTTTCCTGCTGTGACCGTAGCCAACATTGTCGGTGAGGAAAACCGCAGCATCATTGCTGGCAGCTATGTCATTTCCGGTACTTTTACCCGAGCCGCGTGGGAACAATACATCGAACAAGCCATCAATGACGCTGCCACCAAGGACGTCACAACCAGCGACTGGGTTCTGAAAACGGATGTGCGAGATGACCTGACCTTGGAAGGCAGCCCGGAGCAGATCAAGAAAACGCTGGTCACCCTGTACAAAACCGAGTACGCACAGGAATGGAAGAAATTCCTTACCGGCATTTCCGTGCTGGACTTGGGTGATTTTGCCACCGCAGTTGAAAAAATGAACCGGCTGGGCGACCCGAATCTTTCCCCACTGTACAAAGTGGTGGAAACAACGCACCAGGAAACCAGTTGGGACAACCCATCCATGCTGAGTCAAGGTATCAGCAATGCACAAAAGGGCTTCTTCGCCCGTGTCAAAGAGTGGTTCTCTGGTAAATCACCTACTCCGGTCAACATCAATGTCAATACCACCAGCCAAGGTGGCGCGCTCCAAATGGGGCCGATCGGCAAGGAGTTCTCAGTCCTGTCGCACTTGATGATCGCACGTGGCGAAAACAAAGATGTGTCGCTGATGAAAAACTATTTGAGCCTGCTGGGTAAACTGCGCAGTCGCTTCAATGAATTGAAGAACGCGGGTGATTTTGGCCCTGGTAGTATGAAATTGATGCAGCAAACACTGGAAGGCAGCGGCTCCGAGCTGTCCGATGCACTGCGCTTCGTTGATGAACAGATGCTCAATGGTGTTCCAGATTCAGCCAAAGCCACCATCCGACCCATGCTTGTGCGCCCGTTGATGCAAGCCTTTGGCGTGTTGATCAAGCCTGCTGAAACTGAACTGAACAAAACCTGGATCGCCCAGGTTTACGAGCCATTCAGCAAATCATTGGCCGCCAAATACCCGTTTGCTGACAAATCGCAAGTGGAGGCCACGCCACAAGAGATCAGCCAGCTCTTCGGGACTGACGGCGCCATCGCAAAGTTTGTGGAGAAGACATTGGGTGGCTTGGTTGTACGCCGTGGCGATACCCTGACACCACGCACTTGGGCAGACATGGGTATTACCTTCAACCCGGAATTTGTCTCAACCTTCCCTCGCTATGTGGCACCGGTGGCAGGTGGCGCGCCAGCGACAGGACAGGTAGCGGTGAGCGGACCTCCTCAGACGCGCTTCCAGATCATGCCCATCCCGACACCAGGCCTGTCGGAGTACACCTTTGAGATTGACGGCCAGCAACTGCGTTATCGCAACGGAGCACAGGAATGGAACAACTTTGTCTGGCCCAACCCAACCGGTTCGCCCGGGGTAAAGATCACAGCGATCACCTTTGACGGCCGTACTGTCGAGATTCTCAACATTCCTGGTCAAGCAGGCCTGGAAAAAATGATCAGCTCGGCACAGCGTAAACGTCGCGAGCAGGGACAGTTCGATCTATCCTGGTCGAATGGCAATACTGCCGTTACTGTCGGATTCAGACTGATCAGCAGCGCGCAGGCTGATGCCAGTGGCAACATTCAGCAAGGTCAGGGGTTGAAGGGTCTCAGGTTGCCAACGTCAATTGCTGGTACAGGGGCATAAGCATGGCAGCGATTTTGACCCCACAGCCCGAGTTGTTCTATTTTGGCAAATTCCCGGCTCGCGGTGATTTTGTAAAAAGTACCGCAGGTGGGCCGATCCTGCAGGTGTTTGACCAATGGATCTCGCAGGCGATCGACATGATCACACCAGACCCCAACTGGAAAGCCGCCTATGATGCAACACCGCCCTTACGATTTGCCTTTCTCGGCAGTCGCCTGCGCTTGGTTGTCACTGGAACACTGACACCAAGCCAGGATGCCTCGGGGCGTCGCTACCCGTTAGTCTTGGCAACCAAGCTGGAAACTGATTCAGCACTGAATTTTCTAGGCGAGTTACCGTTGCTGCTGGACCCGTTTTGGCAAGAAGCCATCGATAGCAGCCAACATGCCCTACGTGAAACGTCAGACCAGATTGTATTAGCCAACCTGCAACGATCGCCAACACCGATCAACGGCCTCAATGTCGAGAGCCGGGCACGTTACGACATCTTCCTGAAAAGTACCACCGTCGCCATGCTGGAGCAGAGCCTTGCCAATAGCGGCTATGAATTCTCACTCCGGCAATCAATGTTGGGACTTGGCCTATTGTTACAACCCGTGATCACACATGGCGCTGACAATCTGCAACGCGCGTTGTTGTTCCCGTTGCCACAAGATCCGACTGCCGCGTTATCCGTTGCAACCTTCTGGCTACAACAGGTGCGTGGCTTTCTGTTGCGACATGATTTCGAAATTTCCATTTACGTCACGCAAGTGAATGACAAACCTGCCTTGATGCTGTCGTTTGGTGGTGCATCGCCCAAAGCGCTGACCATGATCATATGCCCGGACTCCCTGTCCAATTATCTGGTCGATATTTCCGAATCCGGTTGGATAGAGGAATATATCGACCAGGACCCAGGGATGCGCAAGCTATCCAGTTACCTGCAGCATCCGGATTTGTCGCTTGCACAAGCAGCGGATACCTTTAACGAAGTTTTTCTGGGGTGGTGATCACACATGACCAACCTGTCTCAACGACATATTATTTCAATTCTTCTTGCAGCCGCCATCAGCCTGCCTTTGCCCGCCTTCGCCGATCCAGCTACCAACACGGCAACAGGAACCAGTGCAGCACCAATCGTGGTCAGTGGTGCGGTTCCGGACGAGTCTACCAAGAATGCCATCCTGACCAAGGTGCGTGGCATCTATGGAGCTGATCGTGTCGTCGACCAGTTGACGGTTGGCGGCGTGGCTGCACCAGCCAACTGGGCATTGCATGTTCAACAGGCCATTGTGCCTGGCCTTAAAACCGTGAGAAAAGGATTGTTCTCGGTTACCGGCAACAATGTTTCGCTACGCGGTGAGGTTGGTAGTGATGACGAGAAGCAACAAGTTTCGTCGGCCGTGCAATCCGCTTTACACGCCACTTACAACAGCAAGCTTGACCTCAAGGTAGTACAGCCCACAGCAGCACAAGGACTGTTGGACAACGTACTGGCAAACCGGATCGTGGAATTTGAAAGCGGCAGCTCGAAACTGACCCCAGCAGGTACCCAGCTTCTGGATGAAATGGCTACCGCAATGGCCAAGGTAGGTAACAAGAAAGTTAGCATCATTGGTCATACAGATGGCCAGGGCAATCGCAATTCCAACCTGAAGCTATCTCTGGCTCGTGCCGAAGCAGTGAAAAGTTATCTGACACAAAAGGGTATTCCTGCGGATAATATGACCACAGAAGGCCTGGGACCGGATCGCCCAATCGCACCAAACAATACCGATGACGGACGACGTCGCAATCGCCGGATTGAGTTCAACGTGTTGCCTTGAATTCGTACTCTGGCCATAAAAAACAAGCCCTGATTAAAATATCAGGGCTTGTTTTTTTGTCAGCGGATCACATCAACGGTGTCGCTTTCATCAAGACTGATGATACTGGCGGCTTTCCTGATGGACCGTCTCAACCAGCAAAGCGACATGATCTGGATTGGTAAACTGAGAAATACCATGCCCCAGATTGAAAACATGGCCACTACCATGACCATATTCGGCCAGTACCGCACACGTTTCTTGACGAATGACAGATGGCTCACCAAACAGGGTGCTGGGATCAATATTGCCTTGCAACGCCACCTTGTGCCCCACGCTTGCCCGAGCACTGGCCAAATCCACCGTCCAATCCAGCCCGATCGCGTCGCAACCGCTATCGGCAATGTCCTCCAGCCACAAGCCACCACCTTTGGTGAACACGATGACCGGCACTTTCTGGCCATTATGTTCACGCTTCAATGATGACACCACCTGGACAATGTAACGCAGCGAAAACTCGCGATAAGCCCGATGCCCCAGCGCCCCGCCCCAGGAGTCAAAGATCTGCACCGCCTGAGCACCTGCCTCAATTTGCGCATTCAAATAGGCGATGACCGCTTGGGCATTGATATCCAGAATATGGTGCAATAGATCCGGACGACTATAGAGCATCGTCTTCACCTTGCTCCAGTCAGACGAACTCCCCCCCTCCACCATGTAACAGGCCAGGGTAAAGGGGCTACCCGAGAAGCCAATCAGCGGCACACTGCCGTCGAGTGCGATGCGAATCTGGCGCACGGCATCCAATACATAACCCAATTTGTCAGCCGGATCGGGTACGGACAGGTTTCGCACCTCCCACTCGTTACGCAATGGCCTCTCAAAACGCGGCCCCTCTCCTTCTGCAAAGTAAAGTCCCAGCCCCATGGCATCCGGAATGGTCAAGATATCGGAAAACAGAATCGCCGCATCCAGCGGAAAACGGGCCAGTGGCTGTAAGGTAACTTCCGTTGCCAAATCTGGGCTCATGCACAGTTTCATGAAGTTGCCGGCCCGTTTGCGGGTTTCGCAGTATTCCGGTAAATAGCGTCCCGCCTGGCGCATCAACCAGACCGGTGTATATTCAACCGGTTGACGCAGCAGGGCACGCAGAAAGGTGTCGTTTTTCAGTTGAGTCATGTCAGTGCTTTCAGTCAGCCGGATCGCCGGCCTTACAAGGATTTGATAAAGTCCTGCAAACCTTTGAGCAGCATTTCCACAGCAATCGCCGTCAAAATCAAGCCCATCAAGCGTTCAAATGCCGTCACCACCCGCTCACCCACCCAGCGCTGGATACGGCCGGCAAACACCAACACTACTGCCGATACCAGCATGGCAATGGTGATGGCAAACGCCCATTCCATGATCTTGTTAGGCTGCCGCGATGCCAGCAACATGACCGTAGCCAACGATGACGGGCCGGCAATCAACGGAATGGCGAGTGGAACGATGAAAGGTTCATGATCCAGATTTTCTCCACCAAACATGCCATCAGGGTGTGGAAACACCATGCGCAGGGCAATCAGGAACAAGATCACCCCACCGGCAATACCCAGTGAGATATCGGACAGATGCATGGCCTTAAGGAAATGGTGGCCAAAAAACAGGAACAGGATCAGGATCACATAAGCGATGAAGATCTCGCGAATCACCACACGCTTACGCCGTTGCCTATCAACGTTTTTCAGCGCGCTGATGAAGATTGGGATGTTTCCGAGCGGATCAGTCACGAGAATCAGCAAAATCGTGGCCGATATAAAAGAATATTCCATACGACAGTCGGCCTTCAGGCAACGTAATATATTATTTTATAGGATGTCGCGAGGACGGCCAAATTGCGCCTGTCAACCGGCATCGCCACATATATCAAATACGAGGCATATCCAAGCTTGCAGTTTTGACCCATATCCCGCTACACTTCAAGCCAAACGACGAGTCAGTACATTCAAGCTGGGAACCTTTTCCACTGCTGGCCAGTCATAGCTTTCGTAATCAACTACCGAGGACATATCGGTCATGGAAAACAGACTGCACACAGCCTATCAAGGCGTTTCGGGCGCTGTCATTGAGCGCAATCGTGTTTTACGCAACACCTACATGCTGTTGGGCTTGTCGATGCTGCCAACGGTTGCAGGCGCATTGGTCGGCGTGCAGACCAAGTTCTGGATGCTCTTTGCCGGCAGCCCCATCATGGCTCCGCTGCTATTCTTGGCGGGTGCATTCGGCTTCATGTGGGCCATTGGCAAGAATCGTGACAGTGGTTTGGGCGTTGGCCTGCTGCTGGCCTTCACCTTCTTCATGGGCTTGATGCTGTCGGTTTCATTGAGCGCTGCATTACGTTTCTCTAATGGCGGCACACTGATTGCGATGGCAGCTGGCGGTACCGGGATCATCTTTGCCTCGCTGGCCACGTTGGCTACTGTGACGAAAAAGGATTTCAGCTTCATGGGCAAGTTCCTGTTCATCGGGCTGGTACTGTTATTCGCTGCATCCATTGCCAACATCTTCTTCGCAATCCCCGCACTGTCGTTGACCATTTCGGCCATTGCGGTACTGCTGTTCTCTGCCTACATTCTGTATGACATCAGCCAAATCGTGAATGGTGGCGAGACCAATTACGTGATTGCCACACTGCAATTGTATCTGGACATCTATAACGTCTTTGTACACCTGCTGAATCTGTTGATGGCGTTTGGCGGCGAGCGGGACTAAATTCTGTCGCAGGCTAAAAAGGCGATCTTCGGATCGCCTTTTTTATTACCCCTCCCAATCTTCGACAGTCTGTCGCATATAACAGGACATAGCCAAGCTGGCACATGTTCCCGACCAACCGACCAGCTGCAATTCCCTTTACCACTTGGCCTTTCATATAAACACATATCTCCAAGCCATCACAAAGTCCACTAAACAGTGTTATCTTATGCCCCCTGGCTGAATTCGGTGCAGACAATCACAGCGACAAATCGATTCTGCTAGGGACCACTGCCATCTGTTGACGCGCAGTGCAACAGATTGATGCAATACGGCGCAACCTCGCTCCAACCATTTGGTGCACATGGCTGTGCCAGTTTTACCAAACTGGCAATAAACTAATTAGGTGTCGGTCGCCCAATGTGATCCATCGGCAAGCGATCGATTCAGCCCCAATAACCAGGCAGAATCATGCTGCATGCCTTGTTCAATATCCTATTGTTTGCCCTGCTATCCTGCTTGAGCCTGCCGGCCAACGCTGAGGAGGATGTGCCATCTGCTACAGTACCGTATCGGCTCGACCAAGCCGGCCTGTTAATGGTGGCCGACAATGGCCCATTCCCGACCGATGGTAACCAACTGCTGCGCTGGCTAGGGCAGCAGCCATCGGTACCCAAGATCAATCTGCATGGTGGGCGTTACTGGTTGTATGGCGAATTCCGCCATGAAGATGCTCTTCAGGACTGGATCATCACCGTTGACAATACCTTGGTGAATACCATTGAGGCCCGTGTCTTCGGGCCAGATGGGACCATGCAGGCATTCTCCAGTGGGTACCAGCATCGTCTTGACTACCCACTACACTATGGCAAGCGCATCACCCTTGCTCCTGGGCTGACCTACCGTATCCTGATCCGTTTCGACAGCCCCTATTTCCGCGCTCACCCACACTTTGAATTATTGCCAGCTCGTCAGTACGAACGACGGGCGATGATGGAAAATCTGGTGACAATCGGCTGCCTGGGCGCCTTGCTGGCGCTCTGCCTGTTCAATCTGTTCATCTGGTCGCAGGATCGGGATCGAAGCCGTCTGTATTACTCGATCTACCTGTTCACCTATGCCATCGCATGGTCACTGGTATTCCACATACCGGCCACCCTGTTAGAGTTTCGTGATTTACGCTGGCACTACGTGCCATTCTTTCTATTGCCGGTTCTGAACACTTTGTTCTATATCGACTTCCTGAAATTGAATGTTCATCACCCAACATTGGCCAAATGGAGCCGAATCAATCTGATTCTGCCGCTGCTACTATTGCCAAGCTGCTTTATAGCACTGAGTCATGCTCACTTGCTGGCCACTATTGCAATCAGCATCTGGTTATTACTGGCCTTGATTTCAGGCGTGGTCGTATGGCGTCAACAGTTCAGGCCCGCCCGCTATTTTGTACTGGCTTTCGTGGCTTTATTGATTCCTGGCATCCTGATTCTGCCTGCCAATATCGGCTTGCCAGAACTGATCGACCAATCGCAAATGTGGACGTTGGTAGGTGGCACACTGGATGGCCTGCTGCTTGCGTTTGCGCTGGCGGACAAAATCACCCTACTGGCGGAACAAAAAGACCAATATCTGCGGCAGTTGAACGATACGCTGGAGCTCGCTCATACCGACTCACTCACTGGCCTGCGCAACCGCTATGCGTTCAATCAGGTTATTGGACAGCGCTTTCAGTTTCTGGCGAACCGACATGACAAAACGCAGCAATTACTGATTCTGATTGATCTGGACGGTCTGAAACGCATCAATGATCGTTATGGACACAACACCGGTGATGAATTGCTGAAACAATTCGCCAAAGGATTGCAGAAGCTGGATCAGCACTGTGATGCTGCCTTTCGGCTGGGCGGAGACGAATTCGCAATTTTCGCCAGCCAACCGCATGAAACGGCGCTGCGGGAACAATTGGCGATTCTGGAACGCAAACTGGTGGAATACGGATTTACTGAGGCAGGTATCAGCTATGGTGTTGCCTACTCTCATGAGTGTGCAACACCAGATGCCTTATTCGACTGTGCAGACACCCGTATGTATCTACACAAGACGTCAAAGAAACAGAAGCGGGATACGACACCTGATTCGACTACCGTCACATCAGGCAGTCAGTCGCAACCAGCCTGAGCAAACCGGGCTGATTGCGACTCAGGTCAGAAATCCGATTCCCCCTTGATGATACGCGGATAACCGCTAATGGCGCGGGATGCCTGCATGCCAGCCATCACCGCCGCCTCGACACAGCCGGCATTCAAACCCGTTCTGATCCAGTCTCCGGTCAGAAACAGATTACGAAAACCCGTCGCATTGCTGCTCAGTCGATGCTGAGTGCTCCCGACTACTGACAACACATAACGCTCGCTAGGATCAACATTGGCGCGCCAGTATTGGCGATCAAAACGAGCCTCACCCAGCCCATTCAGTGGATCGGTCAACCATTGCCAATGGAACTGGTCTTGGTCCTGGCAATGCGGCCACAGCCATGTCAATTGTGTGCATATCTGGTTCAACGCACCAGCTTTCGCTACAGCCATCATTCTCGTGGGAAAGCTGTGGTCAGTACGAGGTGGAAATTGACTGACCGGCAAAGCACTGCAGAAGTAGGCAACATTGCGAGGAGCATCTGGCGATTCCACCCAGTCTTCCCGAACCAGCAACTGATCCATGGATGCCCAGGTGTCGTATGGCTCGACAAAACCACTCAGTACCGGCTGCTGGCCATTCGGCGCATGCGTCCAACCCAGTGCTGGCAATGGCTGGTTCAGCCACAGCTGGTAGGCCTGAGTTGCCACAGTCTTGATCTGCTCGGACGTATTCTTCAATGCGGGGCTGTTTGCCAGCAATTGCGGGCATAAATGCGGTAGAGAACCAACCGAGATGCCAAACACTACCTTGTCAAAATCCGCACCACGTTTCAATGCCACCTGTGGCAACGGCCGGCCGAATGCGCCTTGATAGACCTCGGGCCATTCGGTCCAGAATGACTCAAGATTGATCTGCCGGTCTCTCAACAAGGCAGCCTGTTCCGGCATCAATTGTGCGTAATTGGGCGCACTGGGCCAGCACCCTAACCCTTTGACCCATACCAGAGGATCATACTGATCACCACCTCGTACCAGATCCACCTGACGGGTCAGACGAATCTCTCCGATCTCGCCCTCTTCTGGCACCAGCTCTTCCACCTTATGAAAGAACTTGAATTTGACCCCACGTTGCTTGAGTACCTCATACATCGGTGTAAAGATCACATCACCCATACCCGCCTGCATCTTCCACATGATGCCGCCCTTGTAAAGGAATGCAATACGCATCATCGCACGCAGCAAAGTGCCAGCTTCAATGTTGGGTTTGCTGAAATCACCCTCTTCATAGGCAAAGACCAGATCATAAAATCCACGGACGGGTGCAGAATCCAGGCTGTACTCCTCGCTCGCACCATGCCGCTTGAGCCAGGCGCGGAAGTCGAGGTCGTTGATCACATCGAATCCATGGCGCAACACGCCATCCTCCAACATTCCGGACAACACCGCCACACTGAGATCCAGGCTGATATACAGGCGACGCAAAGTGTCATCCCGCCCCAACAAATCATCGACAGTCTCTTCCAGCCAGTGACGGATGGTCGACAATGCGTGACTCAACACCTCATGCTGGTCATCATCCTGATCGTCCAGTAATTCTGGCAAGCTGGTGATGAAGTCCTGCAATGCATCGTGGAATACCCCGATATCTTCCAGCAATTCGTGTACTTCACGATTGACCGTACTGGCAAAGCGATTGAGCCAACCACCCTGTTGCGCTGGGGTAGGCTTATGCTGTATGGACCGCTGCAACACTTGGCGACGTTCACGTAAATCGCCCAGCCATTGCTTGATCCAGCCAAACATGGAAATAGCCACCTGCCACAAGGTCAGCTGTTCATCACCATCACCAGGCACGCCGGGCAATATTGGAAAATCAAGATGCCAAGGCTTCCACTCGTTATTGATCCATTCCTGCAACACAATGTAACTGTGCGGTTTGAACGCATCTTCCCAAGTGCGCAACGGCGCACCATATGGGCGCTCCAATGCGTCATATGCAGCACGGATCATGCCAAAGGCGTTTTCATAGAAACCGAACCAGATATGCAGACCATGCTCTTCAATACGCTGCCCCAAATCGGCATTGCGCCCGCTGGCGCCCTTGCCACCCAGGCGCCAGCCCATCTGATAGACCGTGATGTCATAGTGGTTCTGCCAGCCTGGTTGTTCAGTCAGAAAGAAAGCGGTCGTCATTGACCCGACGCCACCACCCAATATGGCGATCTTTTCTGGTTGGATACGTGAATTGTCGACCAGCTCCTCACCTGCCGTGACCGTGAAATCAAAATTGATTTCAAATGGCATCAACACTGGCTGTTCACCCAACTTCAAACCCAATGTCTCATTCAGCGGAAAGCTGTCCATCACATGCAAAACGCACTGGTAGTCGTGACCCAGTAACCGCCCACCATGCACCGTATTGACCTCGGCAGGTGCCGCCACCACCGCTTGATAAACCGCCCGTAAACCAGCACTGTCCGGAAACTGCTTGAGAAAGATCTGATCCACCCGCGGTTTCATCAACAACGATGCGGCATTCGCCCAACCTTCGGCATCCAGATCCAGGAAATCCGGTATGGCCTTGATCAACTCACCTGCTTGCTCCAACAAGTCAAGAAAATCACGTACGGGCTGATGCTCGCGAGACGCCCCTACCGCGTTGATTTCCAGCAACGTATTCCAAGCAATCTCAGTGCCTGGTGCAAAAACCTTGAAGGCCTTGGTGGATAATGAGAAACGCCGGACGTCACCATGTGGCGAGGGCATTTCGTACCGACATTGATACTTTGGGTAACCATACAATTCGCGACCATTGATCAAGGCCATGCAATCGTCGACCCAGATATGGCAGGGATACCAGAACAAACGCTCAATCTTGCCGTTGTCCCGATCCATCTGCCCGACCATCACCCAAGTGACAATGTCGATTTCCGTGATCCAGCCCTTATCGCGATCAGCCGGGTAATCAGAATGGGCATGACTTACCTTGGTAAAAGTCAGCATCACATAGGGTGACAAGGCTTTGAAACGCAACCTGCCTGATGCTGCCGCATTCAACGTGCCATCAACGGTCTGCTGTAGCCGGGCAAGCTCACCCTTGATGAAAAAACCGTACATGTCGGCTTGCTGTAAGGCCAGCGGGGAACGCATGTTGACGGAACCAGGCGGGTAAAGATACGGCGGACGAGTGGTGGTCATCTCGTGTCATCCTGATTGGTGCACAAACAAGCCGGTACATGTCAGCATGCGAACTTGAAACCAGCTTGCGGCAAGTTATCGATATGTGGATATGAAAAACTTGCGAAGGATAGTGCAGGACACTGCTGAAAGCCAGCCTACATGCGGCTTATCAGGAAAATGCCGAGGCGGACAACCGGCCAGCTTTACGACATAATCATGCAATGCTCATGAAACCCATGCTTTTAAGAATGCGCATCTGGCTGTCCGGCTTGCTATGGCTGACGTGCCTTAGCATGTGTCATGCAGCGACATCACCACCCGAAACCATGCTTTGGGTTTGGGAACGCCCAACCGATTTACGCTGGCTAAGTCCCGACAAGGCTGGGGTTGCCTATTTACGTACGATCGTGCTGTTGAGTGGCGAGCAAGCTGCCGTCAGTCAGCGACGACAACCGATACACATGCCTGCCACCCTGTTCAAAATACCGGTGGTCCATGTCGATATCGACAACTTGCACCCGCCGACCTTGAACGACGCACAGTTAGTCACCCTGGTCACTGCCGTTGAAAAAGCAGCCGCTGCCAGCCAAGGCTGGGTACAGCTTGATTTCGAGGCTCGATACAGCCAGCGCGATTTCTATCTTCGATTGCTACAGGCCTTGCAACCGCTCAGATTGGCCGCCCCCCAAATCAGACTATCCGTCACAGCATTGGCATCTTGGTGCATGCAAGATGCCTGGCTGGATGCCAAACTGGTAGATGAAATCGTCCCCATGCTGTTTCGCATGCATCGGGATGGCCCGGCAATCCGCGATCATCTGGCTCGACAACACCAGCTGCCAGTGGCCGCCTGCAACCAGTCGGTTGGGCTGCTGATTGGCGATCCGGTTACCACGCCCCATAACACCCGCCGCCGTTACTGGTTCAACCCTGGCGACTGGCAGGCAACGACGCGATTCGAGAAGGAGAATTCAAAGTGAAACGTTTGGCACACCTATTGTGCATGAGCCTGTTGGCTGCCACACCAATGGTGTCGGCCAGCGGCAGTTGGGAACCGGAAAGCCGATTCTTCGCCAACCAGATACCTGATCGCTCGATTGCCTCGCAAATCCAGCATCTCGGCGGTATCTATCCCGAATACCGAATTGCCTTCCTGGTTCATGCCTACTTGGCATTGAATCAGCTCCCCTTGCCTGCCCAATTGGCGGATGACATGGATTTTGCCTGCTGTGACCAGTATCGCGACTACACCAGCGAGGCTGGCGGAGCCGCACAGGAATGGACAGATGCCGCGCAGGACTTGCTGGGAGATAGCAACGTGCCAGATGCCGCCAAATGGTTTGAAGGCCAATACATGGAAAGCCTAAACTGTTACGCCGACGCTTTCCGCAATGCTACCAACACGCTGGAAGCCAGGCAGAAAGCCTACCCACAGGACAGCAAATGGTTGAAAGAGTGGGCTACAGGCCAGAATATCGTCTTTGAAAACTGTGACAAACAACACATAGCCCCGCCCGATGTCCCGGCCAATGCCCCGGCATGGCTTCGGGCCGATCGTGCATATCAACAGGCTGCCGCCACGTTTTACCAAGGGGAGTACAACATGGCTGCTCAACGCTTCGCCGCCATTGCCAAAGACACCCGGTCCCCTTGGTCAGGTATCGCACCTTATCTACAGGCCCGCGCACTGGTACGCATGCTTGCAGCCGGTACAGATCTTGGCAGCGGCAAACAAGCCAATTCGCCAGAACAACAAAAACTGGCGCAAACCGTAGAGCAACTGTTGACCAGCATTCTGAAGGATGCAAAACGCGAAAATCTGCACTCGAGGGCTCGCCGCCTGTTGCGACACACTCAAGTGCTGACCCTCCCTGCCGACACGCTACTTGATGGGTTGGGCACGTCGCTACGCGATCCCATCAAGGCCAGCAGGTCTGATTTGGCCGCTGATTTCCGCAGCGATCTAGCCACACTGTCCACGGCCTACTATCGCGTCCCCAACCATACCCGCAAACCAGCCAAAGATGACCTGATTCAATGGCTGGATTGCATGAAGTCCCGATATAACGCCACCGACCCTTCTCCATTTGCAGCCTTGGCTCGCAATAACTGGCAACAAACACGTAAGACTCATTGGCTGTTGGCTGCCATGTGGTTGAACGACCCAACCAAAGCCGAATTTACCCCGCTTATGGAGGCTGCCCAAATCCTTCATCGCGATCCGAGCAATCAAGCCTACTTGCCAATCTCCTTGCAATTGGCACGGGCCTTGTATCTGAAGCAAGACTGGCCTGTGTTACGTACCGTCGCCCTGGCACTACAACAGCACCCCGCAGTGAAGGAAAGCCCGTCTGAGCAGAACATTGTCAAATCCCTGTTGCTGCCAACGGCCATCTCACAGGAAGAATTCAAAAAATGGGCGGCTCGCCAAGTTGTTGAACGAGTGGATCCGGAAAGCGGCAAGCAACAGGCTGCCCAGGGTACTGCCGAGCAACAGTGGGATACAGATGCGGTCAAACTGTTCAATCAATTACCACTTGTAACCATGGTACGTCTGGCAGAAAACCAGGTGATCGTGAATGAAAAAACCAATCTGGGCAGCAAAGGTATATGGGAACTGATCTGGAGCCGTGCAGCCCTGCTGGAGGACTGGCCTGTAGCCAGACATGCGGCCAGCATGCAGCTCAAGCAATTGGCTGCAGCCAATCAGCCTGCCCCATCCTTGCTCAAACAGTTTGCCGAAGCCACCGATCCCATTCAGCTTAAGAAGCTGCATCTCTATCGTTTCGCAGCCAAAGATGAGGTGGTTACTCCGCCATTGATGCCGCAAGACTCAATCATCGCCCCAGCGCCCTTGCTGCAGGTACAACTCACTGACATTTACTACGATTACAACAGCTATAAATGGTGCACTCTGACTGAAAGCAGTCAAACTGCCCGCCATATACCGCAATGGCTGACTGATACTGAAAAACAGGCTGCTGCTGCTGAGCAAGCCAAGCTAGCCGCCATCCCACCAGATTCCGTCTATTACGGCCAAGCCACCATGGCCTTCGCCAAGACCACACCTGATGACCCTGAAATTCCGCACATGTTGTCCATCGCGGTCAAAATGTCGCGTTATGCATGTCGCAAGCCAGAGGTTGGTACGACATCGAAGCAGGCTTTTCAGCTATTGAAGTCAAAATATGGGAAAAGTGAATGGGCAACCCAGACCAAATATTGGTTTGAGGGGCGATGACGACCAGATCGGCCTTGCGTGTTCATTCTGGCTGAACACTTGAACCAACCTACTCTCCGCAGCGTATTGGCATGGTTGTTGAGAAAGTGCAGCATTCGGCCACCATCGAGGACCTGTTCAAGGCCTGTCGTGAGCGACCGCTAGTGTAGTGAAGCACAGCGCAAAACCGGAATGTATGTTTGATACACGAGGATAGTGAGCAGCACTTGCACCACAATCGCGGGCACGTAATACGATATTGAACAGGTTCGTAGAGATCAATCTGCCTGACGAGGTAATATCCCGCCGCTCACGATGGTAGTTCGAACAAGGCCATGCTTTCCACATGCGCAGTGTGCGGGAACATGTTGACGACACCGGCGGAAACAATCCGGTAACCGTGTACATTGACCAGCACATTGGCGTCCCGTGCCAGGGTAGACGGGCTACAGGATACATAGACAATGCGGCGTGGGCGATTGTGCTCTGAAAATGATTTGACCAACTCCATGGCACCATCGCGAGGTGGATCGATCAACATCTTGTCGAACCGACCAAGGGCATCCAAGATTTCCGGTGTCATTTCAAAAAGATTAGCAACACGAAACTCAGTCAGGTCAGCCAAACCGTTTTTGACAGCATTTTCCTTTGCTCGCTGGGTCAGGCCTTCACTGCCTTCCATACCCAGCACCGCCGCACCACGGCGAGCGATGGGCAATGTGAAATTACCCAGTCCGCAGAACATATCTGCGATGCGCTCACCCGGCTGCGGATCAAGCATGGCGATGGCGCGCTCAACCAGTACGCGGTTGATCTGATGATTGACCTGTGTGAATTCGGTTGGGCGAAATGGCATGGTGACGCCAAATTCCGGCAAGGTATATGTCAATGCAGGCGCATCCAATGGATAGAACGGATAGGCAGTATCCGGCCCTTTGGGCTGCAGCCAGAATTGCACATGCCACTGGTCGGCATAGTCACGCAGCTTTTGCTCATCATCAGCGGTCAGTGGCTCCATGATGCGCAGTACCATCACGTCCACATCCTGCCCGATAGCCAGTTCCACCTGCGGCATGCGGTCGTTGATGGACAGACTGCCAATCAGCCCACGCAGGGGCACCAGTTGGTCAGAGATTCGCTTGGGCAGGATCTGGCAACTGGTCATGTCGGCAATGAAGCTGGACCGCTTTTCATGAAAACCTACCAACATGCCACCTTTTTTTGCAACCATGCGAGCTGACAAACGGGCACGATAACGATAACCCCAAGTCGGCCCATAGATGGCGGGCAACAAGCGTTCCGCTTTTACTTTACCGATATGCCATAGGTTATCCTCCAGCACACGCTGCTTGGCGGCAACTTGTGCTCCAGCATCCATGTGCTGCATGGAACAGCCGCCACATACACCGAAATGCGGGCATTTCGGTTTGACGCGCATGAAGCTTTCATTGTGTATCGTCGTTGCCTGAGCATTCTCAAAATTGGGCTTCTTGCGATAGGACTGATAGGTGACCGTCTCAAACGGCAAAGCACCGTCGATAAAGATAGTTTTGCCTTCTACGTGGGCAATGCCGTGACCCTCGTGGTCAAGCGATTCGATTTTTGCAATGGGCATGAAAACAACCGGCTGAATCTGATCAGGAAAACCAGCGATTGTAACGGATTGGATGAGGTTATGCCGAGCTTGTGTCGGCTGATCAGCCCCTATCCGTTACAAAACCGGACGAATCACTACTCGTGAAAATCATGCAGTGTCAAAAAATCCACGACGGCACGGGTACCGTCCATCAATGGCAATGCAGCCACGTTATGGCGTGCCAGCAGGTACCATGCTTCCAGATGCCGTCGGGCACAACGAATCCTGTTTGTGGCACATCACGGGCACGTCACACAGAGCCAACAAATAGGGAAAAGGCCAATATAAACAATAAGAATTTGCTAATAATCTAATGCATGATATGATTCCGCCGCATTCGATTTAGCACATATAATTTTTTGTAGATGGGGACGCCACTTGGGCAAAGAACAACGTAAACACCCGAGAAAGCTGGTGACATGGCGGGTTGCCATCATTCAGGAATCACAAACCACCCCGGTCGAGGGGCGCACCAATGCTATCTCAGAAAGCGGAGTTGGTATTGTCTGTGGACAACAGTTGTTCCCGTCCCAACGTTGCAAATTGATTTTCCAGATTATCAACAACGGACAATCGCTCTACCTGACCGTCGCCAGCCAGGTCGTCCACTCCGTATTGACCAGCGCAGGCTCCCAATTTCATATCGGGTTTAAATTTACGGAAACCTCAACATCCATCATGGGTCAACTGAACGACTATATTCAGACGCTGGGCCGGGAAGCATTGGACCCCGCCTGATCAAGTATCTGAATAAATCACGAGGGTTGAAACAGGATGCATTGCTATGGCTTTCCTACCTTGCCAAGCGGTATCAGCTTATCTTGCCGAAAGACATCGCGCTCAAAGTAACGCAATAGCCGTTTGGCATCAATGTGCCGGGATTGCGACAACAGACGTCTGATCCCCGCCTCGCTGAAGCCATGAAAATCCGTATCGGCAATGGCACGATACTCCGCAACACTGAAATGTCGACGCAAGGCAGTATCCGGCTTACGATCAATCACTTTCAGTACATCACGGTCGACAAACCAGCAGTGGCCCTGACGATCTTCATAACAACGTAGGTGCTGGCCATCAAACGAATAAAATCGGCCTTCCCACTCAGCATAGGCACGGTATTTGGCCAGCCACACCAACCACCCGACCAGGCTGATGATGCCTGCCGCCACAATGGGAATCCAGATTCGCAGGCTGAGCAGCAGACCACTCCAACCCAATACCAGCACCGCCACCAGCGTCAACATCACGAACACCAGCAGCAACTGGTTTCGACTGCGTTTATCCAGATGCCACAACATGGTCAATCACACCATAACGCAGGGTTCTACTGACATGGTTTCACCGCGATCCTGATGGTGGCAATTACCTGCCACCACATGCTAGTCAAGCTTATTTCTTGACCCAGTCTCCGCCTGGCTTTTGCACGAACCAGCCACCTTGCGCCTTGTCGATCCAGCGCTGGGCAAAAGTCGAACGGATTTCGCCCTCCCATTCCGGGTGGTTGTTGGCACGGGCGATTTCCTTGTACAACTGGCCACGATCACGGTTTTCTTCCGCTACCAACTGATTGGCTTGAGCCCGCTGTGGCAGCGGAACCGCATTGGCGTCGCGCAATGCCACCAGGCCATCCTTGGTCAGACCCACAGCGCCACTGGCATACAGTGGAGCCAATGCACCATGACGAGCCTGCATGCTTCCCTTCAATTGCGCAATGGCGGGTGTATTCACTTCCAGATCTGCTGCAGCCCAGGCACTACCGGCGATCGCCAGGGCAGCGATCATCCCCACTACGGGTTTCATCCAGTTCATGTTCGGCTCCTCACTTACTGTGCTGATTTGTCGGCAGGCTTGTCATCGGCAGGTTTGGTGCCCTGACCTTCCTGCCAGACTTCGTCAATGATCTTGTCTGCCGCTTTTTCCGCAGCGGCTGCCGGGAAGTAGATATTGATGGTGACGCAGGCTGACATGGCCAAGGTAAAGGCCAGTGCCAGCGGCCATTGCCATGGCTGTTTTCTGATATTCATGTTTGCTCCTATTGGACAACCGGCTTCAGATTGTCCCGGGTGATCCGCTTCAGTCTTTCGATCAGCTCATCCCAATCGACCTGCCGATTGTAGCCCATCACAGTGATGGCCGGCACGCCACCACCCTTGACAATCACATACCCATTGGGTGCTGGCTCGACACCGTTCATATGGCATACCCCATTTTGCAATCGGCAACTTAACCCAAGCTGACTGTAACGGAAATTTTCAAAAATACGCAGTACACTTTTCTGTACCGCCATGGCAGCCCCGCCACCGCCCAGCGCCGAGATGTTCTGCACCGCTCGTTGACTGATACGTCGAGGATAGCTACCTGAACTGGAGATCAATTTGGCATCGAATCGCAATGGCTGCCAGTTGGAGAGTTCCAAACCCACCACCGACGCATCCACTTTGCCCAAGATACTGCCGAACGAGAAAGTTTCGGTGAGCATCCCCAAATCCAGCGCTTGGGCCATCAAGTCAGCAGTCAACGAGGGCACCCCCAGCGGATTGATCAACTTAAGCCGCGACAGCTCGATACTGCCGTCGAATACCTTCATTTGCAGCGTGCCATCCATGATCAACGTCTGGTCACGATAGCTGACACGCGGAACTTGGCCTGCCAATGTTCCCTTCATGCTGGGCCAACCCATCGCACTCGAGAAACGTGACATCGAAATAGGCGCCAACGCCCCTGTAAATTGCCATTGCCAATTGCCTGCCACTTTGACTGCATGGAAGTCATGCAAATCCAGCCGGCCATCCAGTACTGGCAAGCTGGCTCGCTTGACTGCAATATCCCAACCATTGAAACGCATGGGTAGCTGAGTGGCGCCCAAATCCACCTTGAGCAGATGTCCACCCGTAAAGGCTAGTGTGGCGTCGGTCGGCTGATCGACTCGCCAGGGCAGCATCAGCTGCACCTGCCTGAAAGCAAAGCGCTGTTGATTGTCCACAACATCTGCATTGCGCAAGGTGACATCCAGCGATTGCAAATTGCCCTTTTGTAACTGCAGGTCGATATCACCCTGGCCATTGGCAGTCAGATCCGCTGCTGCAGTCTCTGCCAACCAGGGCTTCAACAGAACCGCGTACAGGGGGCCAAGGGCCAGTTGCTGGCCGGCCACACTCAGCTTATCCAGCCCACCATCTTGCAACCAGTTCAAGCTGAACTTGACCGAACCGATATCAGCCATGGTGAGATCGGCCCGAGTCACACTGAAACCCGCTGGCGACCAACTACCCGTTGCCCGTAACTGGTGACCGCCTTTGGCGAAATACATCGGGTTCCAAAACACTTCACCGGCCTGCCAATCCAACTCGCCCTGCCATTGCCAATCACCCTTACCATGCTGCACAACCAATGCCAGCGTACCGGCCAACTTGTCCCCAGCATGCAATCCCGACTTGTCCCCAAATGCCAGCTGACTGAAATGCAAACGGCCTGTGACGCCCGCTATGCCGTCGCGACCAAGGGCTACCTGAATCTCACCGTCCGCCAAACCCTTGCTGACCAAGGGCCCTTCACTTGGCAGCAACGGCGACAAACGAGACAGATCAGCATGCTTGAGCTGGATGTTGACGTGCGGCTTGCTCCCTGCCAAATGGCCATTGATCAGCCACTGCTCTCCTGTTGGTCGGATATCCAGCTTGAAACGTTTGACCTGAGGCCAGTAATCCAGCGCAACCTCAATCGGTTTGGGCAACAACAGCAGGCCCTTGTCACAACGTAGCCGCTCACCAGTCATGACCAGGTCCGGACAACGATAGCGCACATCACGGTGATGATGTCCCTGCCAGTAAAGCTCACCAATGCGGGCGTCAAGGGTGATCTTGTCCTGTACATCCAGTGTCGCGGTAATGTCCTGTATGCCGATACTGGGATGACTGAGCCCCTTAATGGCCATGGTCAGACTACTGGCACGTACGTCTTGAACCAGAATCAGCAGGGACATGACCGCCAATCGCCAGAAAAGCGACAAGCCTTTGAAACATGAGATGGAAAAAAAATGAAACATCAATGAATGAATACCGTCTAATAAATGGCATCAACCGGAGCTGACTTCAATCAACGTCAAGCAACCTCCGTTTCCGGATGGCACGGTCTACACTGAAAACAAGGCAAACATGCCTACCTGTGCATGTTGCAGCGCACGAGAGCCAAGGCCGAAAAACTCCGATACAATGCGCCCGCGCAGGTACCGTACCACGGTTGTGCGCCAACGATAAAGGCCGGCTTACCCTGCTAGCCTGGAGCGCCGAGTGAAGGGCTCGTTTGCCCCTCCCGGATTGATCGCCAACCACCCTATCATGAGTTGGCAACGCACCCGGCTTGGCCTCCGTAAGCAGCATTCCACAAAACGGAAGGAGAGTTAGATGACCGCCAATGGCATTACATTGGAGGACAAATACCGCTTGGAATCTGGGCGCGTATTCCTGAACGGCACGCAAGCGCTGGTTCGCTTGCCCATGCTGCAACACCAGCGTGATATCGCAGCCGGCCTCAACACGGCGGGCTTCATCTCCGGTTACCGCGGCTCCCCTCTTGGTGGCTTAGACCAAGAATTATGGCGGGCCAAAAAATTTCTTGAGCCCCACAACATCACATTCCAGCCAGGCTTGAATGAAGATCTGGCCGCCACTGCTGTCTGGGGCAGCCAGCAGGTGGGTTTGTTCCCCGGCGCAAAATACGACGGCGTATTCTCAATGTGGTATGGCAAGGGCCCGGGTGTGGATCGATCCGGCGACGTACTACGCCATGGCAATGCGGCAGGCTCAAGCAAATTTGGCGGTGTGCTGCTGATTGCAGGTGACGATCATGCCGCCAAGTCTTCTACTCTACCCCACCAGACCGACCATGTTTTCGATGCGTTCATGATCCCAGTACTGAATCCGGCTGGTGTTCAGGAATTTCTCGACTTTGGCATCCATGGCTGGGCAATGAGTCGTTATTCCGGTTGCTGGGTGGCACTGAAAGCCATTTCGGACACAGTGGAAAGTTCGGCCATTGTCGATGTCGACCCGAATCGCATTGAAGTCAAACTGCCGGAAGATTTCCACATGCCGGCAGAAGGCCTGAACATCCGCTGGCCAGATCCGCCTTTAGTAGTCGAAGAACGGTTGCTGCACCACAAGCTCTATGCCGTCCTGGCTTACGTGCGCGCCAACAACCTGAACCGTATTGTCATCGACAGCCCCAAGCCCCGGCTGGGCATCATTACCGCCGGCAAGAGCTATCTGGATGTGATGCAGGCACTGGATGATCTGGGTATCGACGAACAGATGGCCGCTGACATCGGCCTGCGTGTGTTCAAAGTCGGCCTGACCTGGCCGCTGGAAAGTGAAGGTGTGCATGACTTTGCCAAAGGGTTGGATGAGATCCTGGTGGTGGAAGAAAAACGCCAGGTCATCGAATACCAACTGAAGGAACAGCTGTATAACTGGAGCGAAGATGTTCGCCCACGCGTCATCGGCAAATTCGACGAAAAAGGCGAATGGGTATTGCCGGAAGGCAGCTGGTTACTGCCAGCCTGTGGCGAGCTGACACCGGCCATGATCGCCCGTGTCATTGCATCGCGCATTGCCCGCTTCTACACCAGCGACATCATTGATGAACGCTTGGCCTTCTTTACAGAAAAAGAACAGGCGCTGAAGAAACCGCGTGAGATCATCGCCCGTCAGCCGTATTTCTGCTCCGGTTGCCCGCACAATACCAGTACCAAGCTGCCCGATGGCAGTGTTGCCTTGGCCGGGATCGGTTGCCATTACATGGCCATGTGGATTACCCCGGGCACCAAGATGTTCACCCAGATGGGTGGTGAAGGTACCACCTGGATTGGTATCCAGCCATTTACTGACACCAAGCACGTGTTTGCCAACCTGGGTGATGGTACCTATTTCCATTCTGGCATTCTGGCAATCCGCGCGGCGATATCGGCGAACATCAACATCACTTACAAGATCCTTTACAACGACGCCGTCGCCATGACGGGTGGCCAGCCAGTGGATGGCACGCTGACGGTACCGATGCTGACTCGCCAGCTTGAAGCGGAGGGCGTCAAGAAAATCATCATCACGACAGATGACCCGGCCAAGTATGAAGGGGTGACCGGCTTGGCCGCCGGCATCACCATCCATCACCGTGACGAGCTGGATCGCATCCAGAAAGAGCTGCGCGAGATTCCAGGTGTCACCATCCTGATTCATGACCAGACTTGCGCCGCAGAAAAACGCCGCCGCCGTAAACGTGGCAAGATGGCGGACCCGGCCAAGCGGGTGATGATCAACGAGCGTGTGTGCGAAGGTTGTGGCGATTGTTCGAAAAAATCCAACTGCCTGTCGGTGATCCCGGTAGAGACTGAGTTCGGTCGCAAACGCAAGATCGACCAGTCCAGTTGCAACAAGGACTTCTCATGCCTGAAGGGTTATTGCCCAAGCTTTGTCACCGTAGAAGGTGCAGCCAAGCTGCGCAAGAGCGTACAAGGCGCCACCGCATTCGGTAGCCTGCCTGTGCTGCCAACACCCACCCTTCCCGACCTGAGCCACCCATACGGCATTCTGGTCACGGGTGTAGGTGGTACGGGTGTGGTCACCATTGGTGGTGTACTGGGCATGGCAGCCCACCTGGATAACATCGGCGCCACCGTGCTGGATCAAACCGGCTTGGCGCAAAAGGGCGGCTCGGTCACCACCCACCTGCGTTTTGCCGACAGCCAACACAAGCTGCATGCGGTACGGATTGCTGCAGGTGATGCCAATGCCATTCTGGGATGTGACCTGGTTGTCGCGGCCAATAACGACTGCCTGTCAAAAATGCGCAAAGGCTTTACGCGTGCGGTGGTCAATTCCTACGAATCCTTCACTGGCGACATCACCAAAAACCCAGACATGAAGTTCCCGGCAGCATCAATGGAAAAAACCGTACTGGAAGCGGTAGGTGAAGACCATTTCGACATGGTGAATGCCACCAATATGGCGACTGCGTTGATGGGTGATTCGATTGCCACCAACATGTTCATGCTGGGTTTCGCATGGCAGAAGGGGCTGATCCCCATCTCGGAATCTGCCATCCTGCGCGCCATCGAGCTGAACGGTGCCGCCATCGAGATGAACAAGCAAGCGTTCACTTGGGGCCGCCATGCTGCGCACGATTCCGCATTCGTCGAACGTGTTGCGTTCCCGGAGCTGGAAAGCACCATCAAACGTGCACTGGAAACCACGTTGGACGACATCATTGCGCACCGTGTCAATCACCTGACCGGTTATCAGGATGCCGCCTATGCCCAACGTTACAAGAACTTGGTCGAAAAAGTACGGGCGCATGAGAAGCGTGTAAATCCGTCATCGGAAGTATTGGCTCGCGCCGTTGCCCGCTATTACGCCAAACTGCTGGCATACAAGGACGAATACGAAGTCGCACGCCTGTATACCGACGGCGAGTTCATGAAATCGCTGCATGACACCTTTGAAGGCGATTACAAACTTACCTTCCAGCTTGGTCCGACCTGGCTGCAAAAAAATGGCGAACCGCGCAAATTCACCTTCGGCCCATGGATGATGAGTGCATTCAAATTATTGACAAAATTCAAACACCTACGCGGCAGCAAGCTGGATGTGTTTGGCTATCAGCATGAACGCAAAGTGGAACGCGAACTGATTAGTGAGTACGAGCAGACCATCGAGCAATTGCTGGCTCAGTTGAAACCGGAAAACCTGGCACTGGCAGCCGATATTGCAGCCTTGCCTGAGAAGATCCGCGGTTATGGTTACATCAAGTTGGGCAGTATTGACGCAAACCGCCGCGAGCGCGAGGAGAAGCTACAGGCTTTCCGTGCCGTACAAAGCGCCCCACCGGTACTGAAAGCTCAACCCATTCGTATCTGAATCAGTAATCGGGCACGGGTGGAACAAGCCTCCCCTGCCCATTTTGTCTGACTGACTGCCGCACGACTTTGCCCATTCACTCTGGCAGATTCGTGCGGATTTTTATTGCCCGCCTTTGCCCACCCCTGGCGCTTTGAAGAAATTCATCAAGTCCACATGTAGTAAACAACGGTACATCCCAGAAAAAGTGTCGTCAATTAACGACACATAAATATTATATAAATCAGTAACTTAAATTACAACAATCTCTAGGCGTCGCCAATTAGCGACAATTAAACCGCTCAATATTACCTGTCAATAAATAACATATTAATTTTAATTAATTAAAATTCGGATGGCGCAAATCTTGCAGTAGGTAAGGCGCAATGTTGTCACTATCAACTAAGGAGATCCAGATGAAAGCAGGTAAGCAATCTATCGCCATTGGTACCGTAGCACTTTTGGGCATCATGCAGCCTGGCTTTGCCACCACCCCCATGGTGGATGACAGCCCGCAGATCATCGCAGCCAGTGCAGTCAACGATACCGCCATCACGGCCAAAGTCAAAGCTGCACTGATCGCTGACCCAGCCGTCGCCGGCCTTTCCATTTCGGTCGAGACCAAGGATGGTGTGGTTATCTTGACTGGTAAGGCAAAAAGCGAAGTTGAGAAAAGCCGTGCTACCGAAATTGTACAGGCCATTGAAGGCGTGAAATCCGTCCAGAACGAAATCAAGCTGATGTAACCCAAGCGCGGATCGGCATCGGCCAAGACGCTCTGCCGACCCGCCATACTGACCTCGCCAAGCCATGACACCGCAACAGAGAATGCGATCAGGCCTTCAAACAGGTTGAGTCTGGTCAGGAAGCCAAACGGGTGATTTCCATACCCTATTCATGGCCAGCACAGCCACGTTCCTGAGGACAAAGACCATGCAATCGACAAAACATCTTGCTCATTATGTACCCGTGCTGCTGGCTACGCTGTTAGCAGCGGGTTGTGATCAAATGCAACAGGACAGCATTGGCAACCAAGCAAGGAATGAACCTTCACAAAATGAACAGCCTTCTGACCTGGCTGCTGCCGATGCCAACCGCCTTTTGGAAAGGGAACCCACCGCCGCAGGCCAACCCAGTAGCGCAGAACCCGCCGGCAAAGAACCAGCAGCGCCCTCAGCCAGCCAACTATCCAACGACATGGCATTGGATAATCTGGTCACCAGTGCCATCAATCAAGATGGCGTATTGAAAAGCGAACACATTGATGTGACCGTTCAATCCGGCATCGTCACCTTAGCTGGTACGGTTGAATCAAATGTAGTACGCGAACGTGCAGCCACTGTGGCGCAAGGCGTCAGTGGCGTCAAAGCCGTGAAGAACCAGCTGACAGCTTCGGTTACACCGAAAGGCTGATTGATCAACCGGCCGCATTGTCATGGGCAATGCAGCCGGTTTCACTTCCATGCAAAAACAAGCGATATGTTAATGCCCGCACTTGAGTCAATACATCAGGTGCTATATGCAACCCAAATACTGTTACTACTACGTTAACACCGGGTGGTCACGCTAAGAACCGTTAACAAAACCCAGCGAAGTGGTTCTGGTTAGGCGTGCAAACAAAGACAGTACGAGCGTACGACGAGTTTGCACAACAACACCAGAAGGGTTTTGTTAGCGGCTCTAAATGGCATTGCGTTGCCCTCGACCGAGTTGGCCACATGATTTCGCAAGTGCTTGACACGCAGGAGAAATACCGCGATCGCAACAAGCACGGTGATAACGGATTCCGCTGTCAACACCGACACCATCTTGCCAATGCCGACGGGGCATACCCCCGTCATGACACCGTGACTGCTCAGCGCTCCCTTAAACTCTCACTGCCGTACTCCATCAACGGGCTCAGGAAGTACTCGA